>JBBQFB010000098.1:0-13999 GCA_038321545.1 Gaiellales bacterium | reverse complement strand
GTCATCGCTGTCTGAGGAGGACGCGATCAGCAAGAAAGAAGAGACCATCGAGTTCGAGGGCGAGGTCCTGGAGGCGCTCCGGAACGGCATGTTCCGGATCGCACTCGACAACGGGCACGAAACCCTCGGCTATGCGGCCGGCCGTATGCGCCGGTACCGCATCCGCATCATGCTGGGCGACCGGGTAAAGGTGCAGCTCAGCGCGTACGACCTCAACCGCGGACGAATCGTCTACCGCTACAAGTGATCCAGTGCCGTCCGCGATACGCGCGGACGGCCCCGGCACCCAGGAGCGGTGCTCCCATCGGTGAGCCATTTGGCACCCGGTGGGAGCCCTACTCATAGGCGTTCGCCCTTTTCGCACCGGCCGACGCACCCTTCCCGATAGAACCGAAGGGAGCGTCCACCATGGCCGTTACGACCAACAACGAGATCGAGCGCGCACGCGTGATGCTCGCAAACGGTGAGAACAAGAAGGCGTCCCGCCTGCTCACCGATACAGCGATCGCCTGCCGCGACGCCGACGAGGCGACCGAGATCAAGGCGCTCGCCGCGGAGGGCCTGGCCGGCGCCGGCATGCTCGGCAAGAGCCAGTGGAAGGAAGTCCTCCGCCTGGCAGCGCTCCGCGGCGCCAGGTAGTCCCGAGCAGTGCCGCGGCGCCCATCTCTCCCGGCCGGGCGCCGCGGCGCAACTGCTCTTCGCTGCTCAGGTAGGCGGGCAGGGCTGCGGCCGCACCAGCTTGGCTGCGACCCGCCGGATCGTCTCCGAGCCGTAGCCGTGTGACGGGTTCGACTCCGTCATCACGGCCAGCGTGATCACCTCACCACCCCGCGTCAGGCGCGCCGCCTGCGAGTTCACCTGTCCGGTGCCGGAGCCCCAGCCGCCCTTGAACTCGATCGTCCAACCCGCCGGCCGGGCCTTGCCGACGCCCCACCGCTGCGACGGGATGATCGTCCGCAGCAGCCGGTGCGCGTAGGCTCGGTGCCGTGCGGGCAGCACCGCGTCGAGGTTCCGGAAGAACCGCACCTGGTCGACGGCGCTGGTGCGCGAAAGGCCCCAGATCGGCGTGATCAGGCGGAACTGGCGCTGGCCTGAGGCGCGGGCGGTGCGCGCGATCGCCGTGGCAGTGAGACGGCCGAGGATGGTCGAGGCGGCGTTGTTGTCGGAGCGCCGGATCATCGGGTCGAGCAGCGCGCGCTCGGGCCTGGTCAGGCTCCGACTCCGCACGTCGGACCGCCGCAGGTAGGTGGCGAGCAGCAGCGGTTTGAGCAGGCTCGCGGTGCGGAACGTGTCGCGCCCGGCCCGCTGGTGGAGCGTGCCGGCAGGGTCGATGATCGCGAAGGCCACGCGTCCCTCCCGGGCGTTCGCGATCTTCTCTGCCGCAGTCACGCGGGCGCCCCAGCAGGTGGCGGCCGACGAGCTCGCCGGCACGATGGCGACCAGCAGCACCACGAGTGCGACGCGGCGGATCATCCGCCGGCTGCGAGCTGCTCGAGCCGAGACTGCAGGTCTGCGACCTGGGCTTCGAGCTCGGCGACGCGGTCGGCGAGCGAGCCCGCCGCCCCGGGCGGCATGACGACCGGACCGGCCACGGCGGAGACGGGCGCGGCGGTCGCCACAGCAGCGTCTGCGCTGACGAGCTGCTGCCAGCGCGCCTCCCGCTCGCCGGGGCGGCGCTCGTTCAGCCGGGCCAGGTTGCGACCCGCCAGCGCGGCCAGCACGGCATCGACGGCCTCCACGGAGGCGAACGGGTGCAGCCGCTCGGTGCGGGCCCGCAGCTCGGCCGACGTCTGCGCGCCGCGCAGCATCAGCACGGCCAGCACGGCCTGCTCGGGGGCGCCCAGCCCGAGCGCCTCGTCGAGCAGGTGCCGGTACTTCGGCGATCGGCTGTGCGGTCCGCTCGCGAGCCGCGACCAGCCGCGGCGACCGAGCCGTTCCAGCGCCTCGCGCAGCGTCGCGTCGTCGTAGTCGACCACTGGATCGCGGCTGGTCGACTGGTTGCAGGCGGCGCGCAGGGCGTTCAGCGTCAGCGGATACGCGTCGGGCGTCGTCCGCTGCTTCTCGATCAGCGACCCGAGGATCCTGACCTCGACGGCGGTGACGTCCAGCATCTGCGAAGCCTACGCGGAATAGCGGTGCACGATGGTACCCGCGGGCAACGTCAGGTCGACCATCCGGTGCAGGCCGAGCTCGACGCGGCGCACGGGCAGGAGGTGCAGCGGCGCCTGCGCGTTCGGGCGCAGCTCGAGCGTGGCGGGACCGGTCCACGCCTCGTGCACCACGACCTCCTCGAACACGCGCGCGACCAGCTCGCGGCGGAACCGTCCCTCCTCCTCCGGCAGCACGCGGAGGTTGACGTTCAGCGCCGATCCCGGCATCAGCGCCTCCAGCGCGTCGTCGGCCGCACGCTCCTGCTTGAAGCACATCGTGGCGGTCGCGATCTCGATGCCGTTGCGTGCCACGACCCCCACCAGCAGGTCGCCGCGCGACGACAGCTCGACGTCACCGTGCTTCTTGGGCTGGCCGTAGTGCTCGCGCCCGGCCGCGACAGCGCCGTCGGAGCCCAGCACCAGGAACGGCGAGTACGTGCCCGGGCGGCCGTCGGGCAGGAGTACCGGCAGGTGGACGGCGCTCTCGCCGTAGACCCCGAACCACTCGGCGTCGTGCATCCAGTAGACGTGCAGGGCGGCTCGTGGCGCCGCCAGCGTGAGCGGCTCGGGAAGGAGCGCGTCGGCAGCGTCGCGATCGGTCTCGTAGACGACGGTCAGGATCTCGACGCGGCGCATACGCACCGGCAGCGGTGGCACCAGCGGCGCGCCGAACGGCGTGCCGCGGACGGTGGTGGGGTCAAAGGTCATGCGGGATCCTCGGGGGGGAGTGTGCGGCGGATGCGGTCGGCCGCGAGCGAGATGTGCCGCTCGGTCTCGAGCTCGGCGCGCGCCGGCTCGCCGCTGGCGAACGCCTCGATCAGCGCGACGTGCGTGAGCGCGTGCTCGCGGAGGTCGGCGGGCGGCAGCGCCCGAGTGGCCGAGATCAGGAAGCTCGTGACGCGCCGGCGCACCATCGCCGCCAGCTCGTTCAGCAGCTCGTGCTCCGCCAGCTGCCAGAGCCGCTCGTGGAAGCGCTGGTCGAGCTCGACCACCCGCAGCGCGTCGCCGCGGTCGGCCGCCGCCACCATCTCGCGCGCCACCGCCCGCAGCTGGCGTTCGATGGTCTGCGTCCAGACCAGCTGCACGCGTCGCGCCACGAACTGCTCGAGCACGATCCGCAGCGACGAGATCTCGTCCAGCTGGCGCGCCGTCAGCGCCGCGACACGGGCGCCCCGGCGCGGCTCACGCTCGACCAGGCCCTCCTCCGCCAGGCGCGCGAGCGCCTCGCGCACCGGGATGTGCGACACCCCGAGCTCGGCCGCCAGCGGCCGCTCGGGCAGCCGGGTACCGGGCGGGTAGACGCCGGTCTGGATCGCCACGCGGAGCCGCTCGGCGATCGTCTCGGCGAGGCCGGGGGCGGAGATGGGGTCGAGCGTGCTCACCGCGCCGGCGGCTCGAACAGCTCGAGGACATGGCCGTCCGGGTCGCGCACGTACAGCGCCCGGCCACCGGCGTTCGCACCGCGGTCGATGACCACCGGCTCCGGCGTCGCGGTCGTGCCGCCGGCTGCGATCAGGCGGGCGACCAGATCGTCCAGCCCGCCGTCGACGGCGACGCAGACGTGCGCGAAGCCGACGTCGGCCGGACGCGACCGGTGGCGTCCGCCGGGCGGCGACAGGAACTGGAACAGCTCGACGCGGGCGCCCCGACCGCCGAAGGCCAGGTGATGGGTGCGCACCACCACGTCGTGCTCGCCGACGATCGCCTCGAAGTAGCCGCCCCGCGACTCCTGGTCGACGACCGTCTCCATGCCGAGCGCGTCGCGCCAGAACCCGAGGGCGCGGTCGAGGTCGGACACGGTCATTCCGGCGTGGTGCAGGGTCGGCACGCGAGCGCTCCTAGGTAGCGGTGAATCCGCCGTCGACGATCATGGTCTGCGCCGTCATCCAGGCGGCGTCGTCCGACAGCAGGAAGACGGCCGGACCGGCCATGTCCTCCGGCTCGCCGATCCTGCGCAGCGGGTGGCGGAGGGCGATCGCGGGCGCGGCGTCGTCGAAGTCCTCGCGCTCGACGTAGGCCATCGGCGTACGCACCAGCCCGGGCGAGACGACGTTCACGCGCACGCCCAGCGGCCCGCCATCGATGGCGAGCGCCCGCGCGAACGAGATCACGCCGCCCTTCGTGGCGCAGTACGTCGCGTAGCCCGGCACGGCGATGTGCGCGAGCTGCGAGCCGATCAGGACGATCGAGCCGCTGCCGGCGGCGGTCATCGGGATGTAGGCGGCGCGCGCCATCCGGATCGCGGCGGTCAGGTTGTCGTCCATGAACGTGCGCACCGCGGCGTCGGACGACTCGCGGAGGTCCTCGTTGCGCCACACCGTGCCGGCCGCGTGGACGAGGCCGTCGAGCTTGCCGAACCGCTCCATCGCCAGCGCGACGACCCGCTCGGGCGCCCCGTCGTGCGACAGGTCGGCGGCGATCCGCGCGACCCGGTCGCTGCCGGCCCCGACGTCGTCGAGCGCCTCGGCGCGGCGGCCCGTCGCAACGACGGACGCGCCCTCCACCAGGCACCGGACGGCGATCGCCTGCCCGATGCCGGACGACGCGCCCGTGACGACGACGACGCGACCTTCGAGCCTCATAGCCCCACCTCGTGACGCGACAGGACCTCGCAGCCCGTCTCGGTGACAACGCACAGCTTCTCGACCCGCAGGCCCCACGGCCCCGGGTACGTGCCGGGCTCGAGCGCCACCACCATGCCGGGCTCGAGCACGGTCTGGCCATCGGGGACGATCCGCGGCTCCTCGTGGCCTCCCCAACCGAACCCGTGTCCGGTGTGGTGCGGATAGCCGAGGCCGGTCGAGCGACCGAGGCGGTCGAGGTCGGCCGCGAGGACCCCGGGCCGCACGGCGGCCAGCAGCTGCTCCAGCATGTCGACGGCGCGGGCATGGGCGTCGCGGGCGCCGGCCGGCGGCTCGCCGATCGCGACCGTGGAGCACGAGTCGCCGTACATGCCGCCGACCCGCGGCACGAGGTCGCAGAGCACGAGGTCCCCCTCCTCCAGCACCCGCTCGCCGGGGAAGCCGCCGATCTCCGCCGAGCGCGGCCCGGACACGAGGTCGCACAGCATCGGCAGCCGCTCCCCCGCGGCTGCCTCCATCGCGCCGGCGATCTCGTTCCACAGGGCCAGCTCGGTGACGCCTTCGCGCACGGCAGCGCGCGCCGCGGCCTGGCCGGCGTCGCACACCTGGATCGCCCGGCGCAGGGTCGCCAGCTCATCGGCGGTCTTGATCGCCCGCAGGCCGCGGAGGCTCGTGCCGACGTCGCGCGGCGCGGGCAGCACCGACGCTGCTGCCAGCGACAGCGCGTGCGCCTCGACGGCGACCCGGCCGCGCAGGCCCATGCCGGCGAGCAGTGCCACCTGGTGCTCCGCGTGGTCGAGGGGCGCCGTCGTGAACCCCTCGTACGTCAGCGTCGCAGCGCAAGCCGGATCGACGCCCGGCGCCTCGTCGCTCGAGCAGATCAGCGTCACGCCGTCGGCCGTGACCACCGCGATCGCCGGCCTGGCAAAGACGCTCGGCCCGCTGGTCGCGTCGGGTGCGAACCCGGTCAGCCAGCCGACCGTGAAGGGGTCGGCCGTCACGAGCACGTCGGCTGCGGCGGTCTCGAGGGCGCGCTCGGCGTTGGCGGTCACGCTGGCTCCATGGTCACGGTGAGGGTGGTCTCGAACGTCGAGCCGGCGGCGACGGCGAGCGCGTCGCCCGAGGCCGCGGCCGCAGCCAGCGAGCCCTGCGCCACCCACGGCTCGATACCGAGAGCGTACGCCCCGGTCAGCGGCATCGCGCGCGCGCCGCCGAACGGCTGCCAGGCGATGATCCAGCGGAACACCGCCGGGTCCCAGTCCAGCCGGAGCGCGCGGCCGAGCGCCGCGTTCGTCACGCGTAGCGTGCCGGCCTCCAGCTCGGTCAGGAACACGTCGTCGTGGCTGTCCGCCTCGGGGCCGGGGATCAGGCTCAGGTCGGCGGTGCCGCCCGCCCGCAGCCGGGCGTCGGGCCACGAGGTGCGCTGGCCCGGCTCGAGGCGCGCGGTGTCCTCGTACATCACCGGAATCGTGACGATCGTCGCGGCCGCTGGCTCGAAGCGCACGCCCGCCGCGATGAAGGGCGGGCCGAGGACGAGGTGATGGCCCCACTGGCACTCCCAGTCCTCGTCACCGGTGTTCACGACCCGCTCGTCGACCCGCAGCTGCGCGACGTCAGCGGCCAGCGTGAGGCGACGCTCGAGCCGGAACGGCGCGGTCTTGCAGTCGATCGTGCAGACCAGCGACAGCGGCCCGTCGGCGACGACGTGCCACGGGATCGCCGCCACCTCGCCGTGGTAGCCGATGTCGCGGCCGCGATACGTGCACGGCTCGTCCGCCGACGGGAACAGCTCCTGCCAGCCGCCGGCGTAGGTCTCGAGGAACGCGTGACCGTCGGATCCCTCGCGCGGGGGCGCACCGGGCGGCGCGAGTCCCCACGGCGCGTGGAACAGCACGTCGACGCCGCTCGCGCGGTCGACGAGCGCGTGCACCTCGGCGCCGCGCTCGGGCAGGACGGTCAGCGACAGGTGGTCGCTCGTGACGGTGATCGCGCTCCAGCCACCGACTGCGTGCTCGGTGATCATTCGTCGGGGATCGTCTCGAGGATGAACCAGTTCGCCGTCAGCCCGCAGTCGACCGTGAGGTTGATGCCGGTGATGCCGGACGCGTCGTCGGAGGCCAGGAACGCGAAGCCCGCCGCGATCTCGGACGGCTTCACGAGACGGCGCATCGGCACCCGAGCGAAGTTGCCGTTCAGGTACTCCATCAGCTTGGGACCGACCGCCGACTCCGTCATCTGGGTGTGCGTGAAGCCCGGCGACACGCAGTTGGAGCGGATCCCGTACGGCGCCAGCTCGATCGCCATCGTCCGGTTCAGGCCGAGCAGCCCGGCCTTGGAGGCGTTGTAGGCCGCAAACGGTCCGTCGCCGCCGGACGCGTCGATGGACGCGTTGTGCAGGATCACGCCGCCGCCGGCCTCCTTCATGGCCCGCGCCGCGGCCTGCGACATCAGGAACGGCCCTGTCAGGTTGGTCGCGATGACGTCGTGCCAGCGATCCCGGTCGATGTCGATGAACGGCGTGTCGTCGTCGATGCCGGCGTTGTTGATGACCACGTCGAGCCGCCCGTGCCGGGCCACGAGCGCCGCCACCGCCGCATCGGCGTCGTCGCCGCTGCGCACGTCGCAGGCGTGCACCGTGGCGGTGCCGCCAGCGGCGCGGATGCCCTCTGCGACCGCGTTCAGCGGGTCGGGCGAGCGCCCGACGAGCGTCACGTCGGCGCCCTCTGACGCGAACCGCTCGGCCGTCGCCTGTCCGATCCCGCGACCGGCCCCGGTCACGAGCACGCTCCGTCCCTCGAACCGCCGCACGTCGATCCTCCTATCCCTTGAGCGCCCCGGCCGTGAGGCCGCGGATGAAGTAGCGCTGGCCCGCCAGGTAGAGCGCGGCCATCGGCGCCGAGGCGACCAGCATCCCGGCCATCAGCACGGGTACGTTCAGCGAGTACCGGCCCTGGAACAGCGTCACGCCGACCATCAGCGTCTTCAGCTGCTCGCTCGGCAGGAACACCAGGGCCACGAGCAGCTCGTTCCAGACCCAGAGCGAGTTCACGATGATCAGCGTCACCAGCGCCGGCCGTGCCAGCGGCAGCACGACCGACCACAGGATCCGCAGATGGCCCGCGCCGTCGATCGTGGCCGACTCGAACAGCTCGGCCGGCAGCGTGCGGAAGAAGCTCGCGAGCAGGTAGACCGAGAAGGGCGCCGTCAGGCCGGCGTAGATGAGGATCACGCCCCGGTACGTCGACACCAGCCCGAGCTCGGTGAACTGGATGAACAGCGGGATCAGCATCACGACCGGCGGCACGACCATCAGCGCGACGTTCAGCGACAGCAGCACCTCGCGGCCGCGGAACCGCATGTTGGCGATCGCGAACGCGGCCAGCGCGGCCACGATCGTCGAGGCGATCACGGCGCCGCCCGTGAGGATCACCGAGTTCTTCAGCCAGGTGACGAACTCGCCGCCCTTGAGCGCCTCGGTGAAGTTGCCGGGCGCGAGCGGCCAGGGCAGCCCGAGCACGTCGTCGGAGTACTGGTCGTCGCTCTTCACCGACGTCAGGACCATGAACAGCACCGGGATCATGGCGGCGATCGCCGCCACGACCAGGATCACCTGCTTGACGTAGTCGGCCGGCTCGCGCCGCCGCTTGCGGGGTGCCACGGCGCTCACGTCCCCGCCTCCGCGCGCGATGCGCGCCACCGGGCGAGGAACAGGAAGGCGATCAGGATCGAGGTCGCCACCAGCAGCACGGCGGCCGCCGCCGAGGCCATGCCGGGCGTCGACTGCACCTCGCCGACGTTGTAGATGTACAGCTCCATCGTGATCGTCGCGGTGCCCGGCCCGCCCTGCGTGAGCGTGTAGACGTACGAGAAGACCCAGGCCAGCATCGTGATCGAGGCGACCACGACGTAGAACTCGACGGTCCAGCGGATCTCGGGCAGGATCACGTAGCGCAGCCGCTGGATGAAGCCGGCACCGTCGATGCGCGCGGCCTCCAGCTGGCTGGCATCGAGCGTCATCATCCGCGCCAGGAACAGCACGATCCCGAAGCCGACCTCGCGCGCCACGATCACCAGCGCGACCGTCATCAGCGCGTACCGCTCCTGGCCCAGCCAGTCGATCGCGAGGCGGTCGAGCCCGACCGCCTCGAGCGCCTGGTTGATCGGGCCGTGCAGCTGGAACATGAAGCTGCCGACGATGCCGACGACCGGGATCGCGAGGATGTACGGCAGGAACAGGATCGTCCGGAAGAACTTCCACGCCGGCAGCTGCTCGTACAGCAGCGTCGCCAGCAAGATCGAGATGACGAGCAGGACCGGCACGCACAGCAGCAGCAGGACGCTGTGCTTGAGCGCGTCCTTGAACGTCGGATCCTCGAAGATGAACCGGTAGTTGTCGAGCCCGATGAACGGCCCGGACGCACCCCGGATGAGGCGCGTCGAGAAGTCGGCGACGCGCATGATCGGGTACGCGAAGATGACCGCGAGCAACACCACGAGGGGCGCGCAGTACAGGTACGGAACGTGGCTTCGGACCTTGATCAAGCGAACCTCGTCGAGACGATGACCGCCGGTCGCAGGCGGGCGCTGCGACCGGCGGTCACGGGTGGTGGGTCAGGCCTCGAGGTCCTTGCCCCAGGTCTGGAAGTTCCCGACCATATCGGGGTTCTGCTTCTTCCACTTCGCGGTCACCTCGGACGCGAGCTTGCCGGCCTCGGCACCCGTCATGTTGCCGCCCAGGATCTTCTGCGAGGCGACGAACATCGCGTCCGTCCAGAACAGCGACGGCATCAGGTCGGCGATGTACACGTTGTTCGGCCCGGCGATCCACTTGGAGTGGACCTCCTTGATCAGCGGCACGTCGATCACGCTCGAGTCGAACCGCGTGTCGGCCGGCACCTGCTTCGCGATCGTCCACATCGCCTGCAGGCTCTCCGGGGAGTGCATGAACTCGATGAACGCGGCGCCGCTGGTCGGGTCCTTGGCCTTCGTGGGGATGCCGAAGCCCTGCGTGTCGAGGATCGGGATGCCCGCCATCGTGCCGGTGCCGAACGTCGGCATCACCATGTAGCCGACCACGTCGTCGCCCAGCTTGGACTGCGAGTTCGGCAGGGCGGGCGTGGTGTTGAAGCACATCGCCGACTTGCCGTTGTCGAACATCTCGATGCCCTGGTACAGCTCGAGCGACGTGGCGTCGTCGTTGATGTAGCCGTTCTTCTTCAGCTCCTCGAGCTTCGTCCAGTGCTCGTGGTACTTCGGATCGTTCCAGTCCAGCTCGCCGATGAACAGGTTGATGGCGTCCGCGGCCGAGTTGAGGTTCTGGGTGAGCGCGTTGACGAGGTACCACTCGCCGAGGAAGCCGTCCTTGACGCCGCCGGAGATCGGGATGACACCCGACTCCTTCAGCTTCGCGCACGCCTCCAGGAAGGCGTCCCACGTGGTCGGCGGCGCGTTCGGGTCGAGCCCGGCCTTCTCGAACAGCGACTTGTTGTACTCGATGCCGAAGCCGACCGCGTAGAAGCCCGTGCGGTACGGCTGGCCCTTGAAGTTCGACAGCTTCGTGCCGCCGCCGCTGGTGATCGTCTCGGGGCTCAGGAGCGCGTCCAGCGGGCTGAGATAACCCAGCCAGACGTTCTCCATGTGGTAGATGCCGTTGAACAGGAACTGCACGTCCGGCACATCGCCGGCCGCCGCGGCCTTCGTGAACTGCGGGATCACCTGGTCGGTGTCCATCAGCAGCGCGTCGACCTTGCCGCCCCGCTCGGCCGTGAAGCGGGACATCGCGTCGTCCATCCACTTCTGGATGCCGACCGCCTCCTGCTCGCCCCACCACCACATCTTGATGTTGCCGGCCGGCGCCGCCCCGGTCGATCCGGCAGCCGTCGATCCGGCAGCCGTGCTCGCCGCGGGTGCGGCGCTCGAGGTGGTGCCGCCATCCGAGCCGCCGCATGCGGCGATCAGCGGTGCGAGGCCGGCGAGCGCCATCAGCCCGCCGCTCCGCCGCAGCATCTCCCGGCGCGACAGTGCGCGCCTCAGTTCGTCGTCCACGTCCCCTCCTCCAGGTCGGGAGCCTTGGTCACGTAGCCGGGGTTGACGATGCTGTGCACCGGATTCCCAGCGAGAAAATCCACGACCTGCCGGGCGGCGTGCCGGGGCAGCTCGGCGAGCGCGTCGGGCGAGTACCAGGCCGCGTGGGCCGACAGGACCACGCGGTCGTTCGCGACCAGCGGGCTGTCCCGCGGCAGCGGCTCGCGCTCGAACACGTCCAGCAGCGCGCCGCCGAGCCGGCCGCCGGCCAGCGCCGCGACCAGCGCAGCCTCGTCGACGAGGCCGCCGCGGCACGTGTTCACCAGCACCGCGCCGGGCCGCATGCGGGCCAGCGTCGCCGCGTCGATCATCTGCCGTGTGACCGGGGTCAGCGGCAGGTGCAGCGTGACGACGTCGGCGGCGGCGATCGCGTCGTCGAGGTCGGCGCGCTCCACCGAGGCCGGAACGGACGCCAGCGGGTCGACGCCCAGCACCCGGTACCCGAGCGCGACCAGCTGCGTCGCGACGCGCGAGCCGATGCGGCCGAGGCCGACCACCGCGACGGTGCGCTGCGACGGCCGTGCTGCCTGCGGGTACGTGGCGACCGGCGCCCACGTGCCGGCCCGCAGCGCGCGATCGTGCTGGACGATGCCGCGGGTCGACGCGAGGATGAACGCCAGCGTGTGGGCGACCACCTCGTCGACGCAGTAGTCGGGCGTGTTGGCGACCGCGACGCCGAGCGCGGTGGCGGCGTCCAGGTCGACCATGTCGACGCCGATGCCGAGCCGCGACACGAACCGCACCGTCGGCAGGACCTCGAGCACGGCGTGCGTGATCGGCGCCCACTGGACGATCAGCGCCTCGGCGCCGGTGGCCGCATCGGCGACCTCGGCAGCGGTCCGGCAGCTGAGGCGGCGGACGTCGTGGCCGGCAGCTCCGAGGATCTTCTCCTCGACGCCCGAGCCGAGGTCGGAGTCGGTGATCGCGACGATGCTCAACGGATGATCCAGCCCTGGGCGCTCCAGCCGCCGTCGATGCGCAGCGTCGTGCCGGTGACGAACGCCCCATCCTCGTCGTTGGCGAGGTAGAGCACCGCGCGCGCGATCTCGTCCGGCTCGCCGAAGCGGTGCAGGGGCGTCCGGGCGAGGTAGCGGTCGACGTCGATGACGCCCTCGTCGATGCCCTTCTGCACGAGCGCGGTGCGCGTCACGCCGGGTGCCACCGCGTTCACGCGAATGCCCCGGTCGGCCCACTCGATCGCGAGCACCTCGGTCATCGCGACCACTGCCGCCTTGGCGGCGCAGTACGCGAGCCGCATCGGGAACGCCGCCCACGCGTTGATGGACGAGATGTTCACGATCGAACCGTTCCGGCGATCGAGCATGCCGTTGCCCACGACCTGCGAGACCAGGAAGACGCCGGTCTGCATGACGCCGATCGACGTGTCCCAATCGGCGTCGGAGAACGTCTCCGACGGGCCGGCGAGGGCGACGCCGGCGTTGTTGACGAGCACGTCGACGCGTCCGTGCGCGGCGAGCGTCTCGGCATGGGCGCGCTCCACGTCGTCCCGCGACTGCACGTCGCACGCGTGGCCGGTGCCGCCGAAGCGAGCCGCCGTCGCGGCGGCCGCCGCGCCGTCGCGATCCCACAGCGCGAGCGTCGCGCCCTCGGCCGCGAACCGGTTCGCGATCGCCTCGCCGATGCCGCGTGCGCCGCCGGTGACGACGCAGACCTTGCCGGCCAGCCGGTTCAGAACGTCACCGCGAGTCCGCCGTCGACCAGCAGCCGGGCGCCCGTGATGTACGTGTTGTCGGACGAGACGAGGTGTGCCACGGCGGCCGCGATCTCGGCCGGCTCCGACGCCCGCGCGAGCGCGATCTTGGCGCGGTGCTGGTAGATCTCGCGAAAGTCGTCGGTCTCGAGCTGGTTCGTGCCGTCGACGACGCTCATGCGCGTGTTCACGAAGCCGGGCGCGACCGAGTTGACCAGCACGCCGCTGCGCCCGAGCTCGATCGCGAGCGTGCGCGTGCCGGCCTCCAGCCCGCCCTTCGCCACGTCGTAGGCGATGCAGCCGGCCTCGGAGTGGGTGCCGTGGATGGACGTCACGTTCACGATCCGGCCGCCGCCGCGGGCCGCCATGCGCAGCCCGGCAGCGCGGGCCAGGAACACCGGGCCGGTCGCCATCACGTCGAGCTGTCGCTGGTAGGTGGCCGGGTCGAGGTCGGCGAGCGACTGTGGAATCGAGATGCCGGCGGCGTTGACCAGGGCATCCAGCGGCCCCAGCCGGTCCTCGATGTCGGCGATCAGCTGGTCGTGTCCCGCGACCTGACCGACGTCGCAGTGAAACGGCGTGACCCCCGCGGACGAGACCTCCTCGATGTCAAGCCCGGCCACCGCGTACCCGTCTGCCACGAGGCGCTCGGCGACCGCCCGGCCGATGCCGTTGGCCGCTCCCGTGACTGCTGCAACCCGTGCCATCGGCCGGAGTAAACGCTATAGCATGTGGCATTGTCAAGTGCTCGGGGTGGTGCGCTACACCGCCGGGTGTAGCCTTCGGCCCCTGGTGGCGAACCTGCAGGCGATGCTCGACGCGGAGGCCGCGCTGGCGGCCGCCTGCGCCGACGTCGGCCTCGCTCCGCGAGCGGCCGCGGACGAGATCGCGGCCGCGTGCCAGGCCGAGCTGTACGACGCCGATGCGATCTCGGCCGACGCGTGCTCGGCTGGCAATCCGGCGATCCCGCTCCTCCGGGCACTGACGGCGCGACTGTCGCCGGCCGCCGCCGCGCACGTGCATCGCGGCGCAACCAGCCAGGACATCATCGATACGGCGGCGTCGCTGGTGGCGCGCCGGACGCTTCCCGGCATCGGCGCCGATCTGGTGCGCGGCGCCGACCGGTGCGCGGCACTGGCGCAGGGGCACCGGACGACGCCGATGGCCGGCCGCACGTTGCTGCAGCAGGCAGTGCCGACGACCTTCGGACTGAAGGCGGCCGGCTGGATGACCGCGCTCGACGCGTGTGCCGCCGGGCTGGCCGCAGCCGACGAGCGGCTCGCCGCGCAGCTGGGAGGCGCCGCCGGCACGCTGGCGGCGCTCGGCGACGACGGGCCGGCCGTCGCGGCGGCGTTCGCCGCCAGGCGCGGCCTGGCGGCACCCCCGCGGCCCAGGCCCACGAACCGCACCGGGCCGGCCGCCCCGGCGGCCGCCGGTGGGCTAGCGGCCGGAGGCAGCGGCCAGGGCGGACG
>JBBQFB010000097.1:0-14025 GCA_038321545.1 Gaiellales bacterium | reverse complement strand
TCCCGGCCGCCGACTCGAACGCGACCAGCTTGCCGTCACCGGAGATGGTCGCGTTGTACGACGACTGCGGACCGCCCGGCCTGGCCGGCAGCGACGCCGGACTGGCCTGCTCCGCCGACCCGTCGCCGACGTCACGCGTCTCGACCGCGATCTCGCCGCGCTGCAGCAGGTCGTCGAGCTTCTGGCGGTACGCCTCGAACGCCACGCGGGTACCGTCGCCCGAGATCTGCGGGTTCGCCGCGTAGTCGCGAGGCTTCGCGACCAGGGCGCCGCCGTGCGTGGGCGGCGGCCCGTTGTAGCGGGCCTGGCCGAGCCAGCGGGGCAGCTGCGCGAACTGCCGGCGCAGCAGGATCCTCCCCTGCGCCGCCGTCATCGCGTGGCCCGCGACACCCGCTGCCACGCGGTCGCGCAGGATCTGGCGGCACATCCGCAGCACGTCCCCGGGCGAGCGGCCGTGCAACGCGGCGATCTCGAGCGGCGACAGTTCGGTCCGCCGGATCGCCCGGAACTCCACGTCGGGCACGCCGAAGACGCGCCCCGCCGAGGCCGGGATGGCGAACTGGTGCAGCGAGTGGAACAGCACGTGCTGCGCCAGGTGGCCCTGCGTCAGGAGCCGCAGCGCGCGGTCCTGCAGCGCTGCCAGGCGCGCTGCGCCGACGTGCCCCCCGCCACGGCGCGACGAGGTCCGCGGCCACCTGCTCCGGCTGGTCGCCGCGCGCCACGACCAGCTCGGCCAGGGTGTGGTGGTCGTCGCGGAGCTGCCGCCACACGGCCGCCCGGTCGGCGCCGAGCGCACGGTACAGACGAGCCTCGTCGAACGGCAGCCAGTGGTTGTAGACCCACGCCTCCGGCGGCAGCCAGTGGGGCGGCGCCGCGGCCGGCGCGAGCGAGTCGGCCGATGCCGCGCCGGCGGCCGGGACGGCCAGGCCGAGCGCGACGGCGGCGAGTGCCAGAGCGCGTCGCATCGAGCGCCGAGGCTAGCAGAGCCCTCCGTCAGGCAGCAGCGTCGTGCTCGAGGCCGATCTCGGCCAGCAGCGCGGTGACGACGGCGGGATCGAGCTGTGTGCCGGCGACGCGACGCAGCTCGATCGCGGCCGTCTCGAGGGGCAGCGCCTGGCGGTAGACGCGGTCCGACGTCATCGCGTGCCACGTGTCGCACGCGAACACGATCCGCGCCGCGAGCGGGATGTCGGTGCCGGCCAGGCCGGCCGGGTAGCCGGTGCCGTCCCAGCGCTCGTGGCTGTGGCGGACGGCGGGTGCGATCTCGCGGAGGAACCCGATCCGCTCGACGATCCGCGCGCCGTGCATCACGTGCAGCTCGATCTCCCGCCGCTCGTCCGGTGTCAGCGGGCCCGGCTTCAGCAGGATCTCGGTCGGCGTCGCGATCTTTCCAATGTCGTGGAAGAGGGCCGCGTACTCGAGCTTGCGGACCTGCTCGGGGTCGAGCGACAGCCGCCGGCCGACCGACCCGGCCAGCGCGGCGAGGGCGCGGGCATGGTCTCCGGTGTCGGCGTCCTTGGCCTCCAGCGCCGTCGCCAGGGCGGCCACGGTGTCGCGGTAGGCGCGCTCGACCTCGGCGGCGTCACGCTCCCGCGCCAGCGCAAGTCCGGCGATGTCGGCGACGGCGAGCGCGTGCGCGAGGTCGGCGTAGGCCAGCGGCGCGTCATCCGTGAACAGGAGCTCGATGTGGCCGATCACGGCGCCCTCGACCGCCACCGGCACGAGGGCCAGAGCCGCGCAGCCGGCGGTCGCGAGGTACTCGAGCTCTCCCGGATCGGCGCCCGCGTCGCCGGCCCGAACGAGCACCGGGTCGCCGCGCTCGACGAGCGTCCGCCGGAGCCGCAGCGCCGACAGCCGGCGCTCGTCGCCTGCCCGCCGCACGCTCGTGCGCGAGCGGTCGCGGACGTGGCGGAGGGTCATCAGGTCGCGCGTCAGGTCGTGGGCGTAGTAGCCGCCGCTGGCCGCGGCGAGCGTCGACGTGAGCCCGTCCAGCAGGGCGTCGAGTACCTCGCCCGAGGCCCGGTCGCGGCGGGCGACGCGCTCCAGCGCCCGCGACAGGTCGGCGGGCGCCGTCACGGCCGCCGGCCGGGGCCGGTAGCGCTCGGTGCGGCCGCGGCCCGCGCGCTTCGCGGCGCGCAATGCCTCGTCGGCGGCGTGGACGAGGGGCGGGCCGGCGGTGGCGTCGACCGGCGCCGCGGCGATACCGGCGGAGAAATCGATGCGCCCGTCGACACCGCGACGGACGGCGGCGATGCTCCGGGCCAGGCCGGTCGGTGTCATCGTCGGCGACAGGACGGCGAACTCGTCCCCACCGAGGCGGAACGCGCGCGCCGCCTTCGGCAGCCGGCTCGCGAGCTGGTCGGCGAGCAGGCGCAGCAGCTCGTCGCCCCGCAGGTGTCCGGAGCGGTCGTTCACGAGCTTGAAGCGGTCGACGTCGAGCAGCGCGAGCGAGCAGCTCCCGTCGGCGGCCGTCAGCGCGGCCTCGAAGGCCCGGCCGTTCTCCAGGCCGGTGAGCGGGTCGCGCGTGGCCTGCTCGCGCGCGTCGGCGAGCAGCCGCGCGCTCTGCACGAGCAGCGCGGCCTGCCGCACGAACAGCTCCATCCGGCGGACGGCGTCCATCGACGGCAGCTGCCGGTCGATCGGGTCGTCGACCCAGACGAAGCCGAGCATCTCGCCGGCGCCGGTGGCGAGCGGCAACAGCAGCGTGTGGCGCCGCCAGCCGCGCCGCCCCTCGCCGTTGCGGGTGGAACGGTGCAGGTTGAGATCGACGATCTCACCGATCGCCTCCATCGGCAGCAGGTACGACTCCGAGACCCGGTGCTCGGCGATCATCCCCCGCTGCGCGAGCTCGAGTGACATCGTCCGGCCGAGCAGCCGGCGCCCCTCGCCGGCTCCGGCGACACATCGCAGCAGCCCGCGATCGTGGTCGAACAGGCCGACCGCGACGAACGCCCAGCCGCAGGCCGCGGCGAGCCCGTCGGCCGCCCGGCCGAGGATCTCGGCCTCGTCGAGGCCGGCGGCGAGCGACAGCGAGAGGTACTGCAGCTCCTCCGCCTCGCGCTGGCCGTCCGCCGCGTCGCTGGACGCGAGCGCGGCCTCGAGCGCGGACGCGGCGTGCGCCGCGAGCAACGCGACGACGGCGAACTGCTCGGCGCTCGGGATGCGGCCGTCGATCGGATCGTCGGCCGCGACCACGGCCATGATCTCGCCGTGCCGGTCGCGAAGCGCGAGGTCGAGCATGTCGCCCGGCCGCCACGCATCGGCCACGTCGAGGATCTGCTCCTGCTCGATCACGACGCGGCCGTCGAACATCGCCCAGAACGGCGAGTCGTGCGGCACCAGGTAGGTGCCGTCGGGCCGCTGGTACGCCGGGTCGCAGACCACCAGGAACGACTCCGCGGCGTACTCCTCGCCGACCAGCTCGGCCGCCTCTGCCCCGCCGCCGATCACGAACGTCACCTCGAAACGGTCGTCGGCGGGGCGCCGGAGGTTGACCGCGACCGTCATGCCGAGCACGTCGTGGACGGCCTCGGCCAGTGCGGCGAGGACGCCGTCGGCATCGCGCGCGGCAGCGAGGCGGCGCGCCCATCTCAGTGCGTCATCGGGCGCGGAAGCCACTCCTCAAGGTGTAGAGGAAACGGACGCGCTAGTGTCCCGAGTCGGAAGTTCGTTGACAGATCAGCGTCGCGAACTTCTGACGCGGGGCACTAGGTGCTGACGGGCCGCTCGATCAGCTCGATCACGTTGCCGTCGGGATCGCGCAGGTAGAGCACCACGACGCCGGCGAACTCGCCGGTGCCGGTGATCGCAACCGGCCCGGTGGAGATCAGATCGGCGCCCGCGGCCAGCAGGCGGGCGTGCAGGTCGGCGAGGTTCGCGACGGTGAGCGCGATGTGCGCCGTTCCGGGCTGCGTGTGACGGGTGCGCACCGGGGCGCCGTCGGGCACCTCGTAGACGATCAGCTCGAGCACCTCGCCGGACGGCATCTGCAGGTCGGCGATGCGCAGACGAGCGCCCGGATGTCCGACCACGGCCGCGATCTCCGCCGACTCCAACACGGAGATGGCGGCGACCGGTAGACCGAGCAGCCCCTCGTAGAACGCGAGCGAGCGATCGAGGTTGGCGACGGTGACACCGGCGTGATCGAGGCCCAGGATGGACATCCGGGCGGAAGTCTGACCGATCAGACCCGAACCCCGGCGCGCGTTGCAAGCGCGCTCACGAGGTCGGCCACCTCGGCGATGACGGCATCGCGCTCGGTGGTGAGGCGCTCCGACGGGAAGCCGTGCGTCTCCTCGTCGACGGACGCGCCGCTGAGGGCGAGCGCCCGTCGCAGGTCGCCGCGGGACTGGGCGGCGGCGAACGACGACGGGCTCGCGCCCATCACGGACGTCGGGAGTCCGGACAGCGCCGAGGCGCCGTACGGCCGCGAGGCCCAGTCGAGCGCGTTCTTGAGGGCGCCCGGGACCCCGAAGTTGTACTCCGGCGTCGCGATCAGGAGGGCGTCCGCTTCGACCAGCGAGGTGCGCAGGCCGACGACGGCGTCGCCGGGGTCGACCTCGAGGTCCTCGTTGTAGGCCGGGACGTCGGCGAGCCCGTCCCAGATCACGATCTCGACGTGGCCGGGCGCGTGCTCCTGCGCGAGGCGCAGGAGCAGGCTGTTGTGCGACTCGCGGCGGAGGGAGCCGGAGATCGCGAGGACGCGAGTGGTCACGACGCGGCCCGGGTCGCGGAGACGTCGAGCACGAGGCGGACCCTCTCGGCCACGGTCAGCGCGCCGTTGGCGAGCGGTGCGTTCCACGAGATGCCGAACGCGGTGCGGTCGATGACGGCGCTGCCGGAGAGGCCGAGGCGGTCGTTGCCGTACGGGTCGCCGCCGGTGCCGGAGATGGAGGCGTCGATCTCGATCGGCCGCGTGACGCCGCGGAGCTCGAGCTCGCCGACGACCCGCAGGCGGCCGTTGCCCAGATCCTCGATCGCAGTCGAGCGGAAGCTGCCCCGCGGGTGGTTGGCGGAGTCGAAGAAATCGGGCGCCTGCAGGTGACCGTCCAGCGCGGTGTCGACGGTCTGGACGCTTGCGGTCTGGATCGTGCCGACGACGGCGGTGACGGTGCCGTGCTCGGTGGTGATCGTGCCGGCGACGTCCGTGAAGGTGCCGCGGAACGTCGAGACGCCGAGGTGCTTGACCTCGAAGCCGATCGACGAGTGCGTGGCATCGATGCTCCAGGTGCCGGTCGCGACGGAGGTTTCGGTAGCGGACATTGGTGGTGCTCTCCTCAGGTACTTGACCGCGCAGCAATTGCATGCGCAATCAGATGCATACCACCGACTGATTGCATGTGCAACCGGTTTGTGAGAAACTTCATTCGTGGCCACCGCCCTCGACCCCGCGACGCTCGATGCCTGGAAGGCGGTCGTCCGCGTCCAGGCCCGGGTCGCAGCCCGCGCCGAGGACGCGCTCGCCGACGCCGGCCTGCCGCCGCTCGTCTGGCACGACGCGCTCCGGACGCTGCAGGACCGCGGCGACTGCGGCATTCGCATGTTCGAGGTGGCCGACGCGATCGTGATGAGCCGGTCCGGGCTGACGCGCCTGATCGACCGCCTCGAGGAGGCCGGCCTGGTCGAGCGTCGCTCGTGCCCGTCCGACCGCCGCGGCAACTTCCTCGCGATCACCGAGCAGGGCCGCGAGACGCTGGGCCGCATGTGGGCGGTCTACGAGGCCGTCATCCGCGACGAGTTCGGCGGTCGCGTCGAGGACGCCGGCGCCGTCGCGCGACTGCTCGCAGCCGCGATCTGAATCGATCCAGTGCGTGGATCTCCCCCGCGCGTTCTGGCGCGGGCCGACTGCGTGGCGGGCGCGTCTACAGGTCGCGGGCGCGGCGCATCAGATCGCGGGCGATCACCACGCGCTGGATCTCGCGCGTGCCGTCCACCGTCTGCAGCATCCGCGCGAGCCCGACGCGCCGCGGCAGGTCGGACGTGCCGTTCAGCCAGCCGTACGAGCCGAGCGTCTCGGCGCACTCGATCGCGGCCTGCAGCGCCATGTCGGGGTTGAACCGCTTCGCGTGGGCCGCGGCCACCGCGCCCTCCGGCGTGCCCAGCAGCGCCGCGGCACGCTCGTACAGCAGCCGGCCGGCGACGATGTTGGTCTCGACGTCGGCGAGCGCGAACTGCGTGGCCTGCAGGTCGAGCACGGTGCCGCTGAAGATGGCCCTGTCGCGCGTGTACGTGAGGGCGGTGTCGAGCGCCTGCGCCGCCAGGCCGACGGCGATCGCGGCGATGTCGGTGCGGGCCACGTCGATCGCGCCGAGCGCGGCCTGGAAGCCGGCGCCGGGCGGAGCCAGCACCTCGTCCGCCTCGATCCGCACGTTGCGCAGCTGCATCTCGCCGATCGGCAGGAAGGCCGACGTCATCGTGTCGTAGAGCCGCACCGTCTCGACGCCCGCCCGCGAGGCGTCGACGACGACCATCGCGACGTCCTTCGTTCCGCGCTTCGTGCCGGTGCGGCAGGCCACCAGGAACACGTCGGCCTCGCCGCACAGCGACACCCAGGCCTTGGTGCCGGTCAACCGGAAGCCGTCGCCGTCGGGCTTCAGACGGGTCTTGATGGCTGCGGCGTCGGAGCCGGCGTGCGGCTCGGTCAGCGAGAACCCGCCGAGCGCCTTGCCCGAGGTGAGGCGGCGGCCGTGACGGCGCTTGACGCCCGCCGACCCGAACCTGCCGATCGCCGCCGCGACGGCGTTGTGCATTGACAGGGCGAACGCGTACGCGGCGTCGCCGCGGCCGAGCTCCTCGAATACCGGCATGCCCTCGGCGAACGTCAGGCCCTGACCGCCGACGGCCTTCGGCGCGAACAGGCCGAGCAGGCCATCGCCGGCAGCGGCGAGGGCGGCGTCGCGCGGGAAGCGCGCCTCGTGCTCCCAGCGATCGACGCTCGGAGCGACGAGCTCGTCGGCATGGCGGCGCGCGGCTGCGCGGAGGTCGGCGGCGTTCGGCATCCCGGCATCGTACGTCTGGCGCTACGATCGCGGCGTGGCTCACTCGCTGCGCGCGGAGTTCTTCGCCAACCGGCCCATCAGCCGTGACACGCTGGTCCCCGAGGACGCGTCGCTCGGCCTGATCGCGATGGCCGGGCCGGACGACCCGGAGCCGTCGCTGCGCATCGCCGACGGCCGCGTGGTCGAGCTGGACGGCGTCGCCGAGGCCGACTTCGACCTGATCGACGAGTTCATCGCCCGCCGCGGCCTCGATCTGGCAGTCGCGGAGGAGGCAATGGCGCTCGGCGACCTCGCCTACGCGCGGCTGCTGGTCAATCCCGACGTGCCGCGGCGCGACTGCGTGCGCCTGGCGGGCGGCATGACGCCCGCCAAGCTGGCGGGCGTGCTGGCGCTGATGTCGCCGGTCGAGCTGATGTCGGCGATGACGAAGATGCGCGTGCGGAAGACGCCGTCGATCCAGGCACACGTCACCAACCGCGTCGACCACCCGCTGCTGATCGCGGCCGACGCCGCCAGCGCCGTCGCGCTCGGGTTCCGCGAGCTGGAGACGACGGTGCCCGTGCTCCGCGACGCCCCGTCCAACGCGCTCGCGCTGCTGGTCGGCTCGCAGGTGGCCGGCGCCGGAGCCCTCACGCAGTGCTCGGTCGAGGAGCGCATGGAGCTCGAGATGGGCATGCGCGGACTCACGACGTACGCCGAGACGGTGTCGGTCTACGGCACCGAGCAGGTGTTCATCGACGGCGACGACACGCCGTGGTCGAAGGCGTTCCTGGCCTCCTGCTACGCGTCCCGCGGGCTCAAGATGCGGTTCACGTCGGGCTCCGGAGCCGAGTGCCTGATGGGCGCCGCCGAGGGACGCTCGATGCTCTACCTCGAGTCGCGATGCGTCGCCGTCAGCCGCGCGGCGGGCGCGCAGGGCGTGCAGAACGGCGGCATCGACGGCGTGTCGGTGACGGCGTCCGTGCCGGACGGCATGCGCGAGGTGATCGCCGAGAACCTCTGCGTGATGCTGCGCGACCTCGAGTCGTGCGCCGGCAACGACACGCTGATGAGCTTCTCGGACATCCGCCGGACGGCGCACACCCTGCCGCTGCTGCTGGCCGGCGCCGACTTCCTGTTCTCCGGCTTCGGCTCGATCCCGGCCTACGACAACGCGTTCGGGCCGTCGAACTTCAACGCCGAGGACCTCGACGACTACCTCGTGGTGCAGCGCGACTGGGGCTTCGAGGGCGGGCTGCGGGCACAGGGCGACGCGGAGCTGCTGCCGCTCCGGCGGCGGGCCGCCGAGGCCTGCCGCGCGGTCTACGACGAGCTCGACCTGGCCACGTTCACCGACGCCGACATCGAGGCCGTCGTCAACGCCCACGGCAGCCTCGACGTCCCCCTGCTCGACCCCCAGCTGGCGCCCAGCGCGGGCGACGCGATCATGGCGCGGGGGCTGACGATAATCGACGTCGTCGCGGCGCTCGCGCGGCGCGGCTACGCCACCGAGGCGGAGCGCGTGCTGGGGATGTTGCGCGCCCGGCTGGAGGGCGACTACCTGCAGACCGCCGCCATCTTCGACACCGACATGCGCGTGCTCTCGGCGCTCACCGACCCGAACGACTACGCCGGTCCCGGCACCGGCTACCGGATGTCGCGCGAGCGCCGCGCCGAGGTGGGTCACGTGCGCCAGGAGCGCACGCGGGAGGGCCTGATCGCTGACCAGCTCGCCGCCGCCGGGTGCCTCGCCGTGCGCGAGACCGGCCCGGCCCGGCGCCGCGTGCGCCCCGACGAGGTCGTGATCGGCATCTCCCCCGCGTTCGCGGTCAGCGTGTGGCGCACCCTCGGCGGCACCACGGTGGCCGAGGCTCTCCGGCAGCTGCTCGCGGGCATCGAGGAGGAGGGCGTCGCCAGCCGCATCGTGCGCGTTGCCCGGTCGCTCGACGTCGGCAACGTCGGCTGGACGGCGGCCGGGTTGTCCGGCTCGCTGATCGGCATCGGCATCCAGGGCAAGGGAACGGCGGTCATCCACCGCGCCGACCTGCCGCTGCTCGCGAACCTGGAGCTGCTGTCGAACGCCGCGCTCGTCGACGGGCCGCGCTACCGCGCGCTGGGGCGCAACGCCGCCCGCTACGCCCGCGGCGACGCGCCCGAGCCGGTGCTGCTCCCCGAGTCGTCGGAACCGTTTGGTCCGCGCTACCACGCCCGCGTCGTGGCGCTGGTGGCGGCCGAGCGGGCCTGCGTGCGACCGGTCGACCCGGTGGAGGTGGAGGTCTCGTGGACCTGACCGTCGACGCCATCCTGCGCGGCGAGGTGCGCGCCGACGAGGCGCGGGTCACCGCCGCGACGCTGGAGCGTCAGGCGGCTGCCGCCGAGTCGGCCGGCAACCCGCAGCTGGCCGAGAACCTGCGGCGCGGCGCCGAGCTCGTCGACCTCGGCGACGACGCGCTGCTGCAGCTGTACGACCGGCTGCGTCCCGGCCGCTCCTCGGCCGCGGAGCTGGCGGCGATGGCCGACGATCTGGAGTCACGCGCCGCACACCGCTGCGCCGCCCTCGTGCGCGAGGCGCGCGCCGCCTACCTGCGGCGAGGGCTCGTGACGTGATCGTCGCCGGCGTGGACGTCGGCAACTCCACGACGGAGGTCGCCTTCGCCCGCGTCGCACCCGGCGCGCCGCCGGAGTTCCTGCTCGTGCTGCGCACGGCGACCACCGGCGCCAAGGGCTCGCTCGCCAGCGCCGCCGGCGTGCGCGAGCTCGTCGACCGCGGCTCGCGCAGGCTCGGCGAGCCGGTCGCGCGTCTGCTGCTGGCCGAGCTGCGACCGGTGGAGACGGCGCTGGTCGAGCGGTCGCACGACGAGGAGCTCGACCTCGGCCGGACGGCGGTCGCGATTCCCGCCGGCGCGACGCCATCCGGCTCGGGCGTCGGCGTCGGCGTGCTGCGGCGGCTGGCGGCGCTCGCCGGCCCGCCGGCCGGCGCGGCGATCGCGATCGTGGAGGACGAGGACTTCGAGGAGGCGGCCGCCGCGCTGAACGACGCCCGGTCGCGCGGCTGGGACGTGCGCGGCGCGATCGTCCGCGGCGACGACGCCGTGCTGATCGGCAACCGCTTCGACCCGGCCCTGCCGATCGTGGACGAGGTGGCCGGCGCGCGCGAGCTGCCGGACGGCGTGCGGGCGGCGATCGAGGTGGCCCAGCCCGGGGGATCGGTGACCGAGCTGGGCGACCCGCTGCGGCTGGCGGTGCTGCTCGGGCTCGATCCGGCCGAGGCGCGCGGGGCGCGCAATGCCGCGCGTCACGCGCTGGGCAACCGGTGTGCGGTGGTTGCGCTGTCGGCTGGTGCGGCTCCGGTCGCCGCGGTCGGCGCCGCCGCTCCCGACCGGCCCGAGGCGGACGACGTGTTCGCCGTGCCGCTGCCGGCGCCTCCGGCCGACGCGGCGTTCTCGCTCCGCCTGCGACGGCGTCACGTCGAGGGGATCGCGACGCTCAGCGCGCGCGCACCGGAGGACCTCGCCGGCGCGCTCGGCGCGGTCGTCGTCTGCGCCGAGCCGGAGGCTGCGATGCTCGGAGCCGCCACCAGTCCGGGCGCCGGCACGACGCCGTTCGTGATCGATCTGGGCGGCGGGACGGTTGACCTCTACCGGGCCGGCACGAGCGTCGTCCTGGCCGGCGCGGGCGAGCTCGTGACACGCGTGTGCGCCGGTGTGCTGGGCTGCGACGCGGGGCTCGCGGAGCGCGCCAAGCGCACGCGGAGCGCACGCGTCGAGACGCCGTTCATCCTGCACCACGAGGACGGATCGCGGTCGTTTCGCGGCCAGCCGGCGGCCCCCGGATCGTCCGGCCGTCTGTGCCTGCTCGAGCCACGTGGACTGGTGCCGCTGCCCGTGCCGCTCGCCCCCGAGGTCTGGCGCGAGTTGCGCCGCGGTGCGAAGCGCGCCGTGCTGGTGGCGAACGTCCGGCGCGCGCTCGACCGCGCAGGCGGCGTGCCGCGGGGCGAGCTGGTGACGCTGGTGGGCGGCTCGGCGACCGACCACGAGGTCGTCGAGGAGGTGGCCGCGGGCCTCGCCGACCTCGACGTCGCGGTCGCGCGCGGCGACATCCTCGGCCGGCACGGCCCTCGCGCCGCCGTCGCGGTCGGCCTCGTGCTGGCGTTCGCGGGGGCCCGGTGATCGTCGCCTACCTGTCGGCGGGCGCGCGCGACGTGGCCGCCGGCTGCGAGGAGGAGTCCGTGCCGCTCACGCTCGAGGTGCGCGAGGGCGCCGCCGCCGCGCTGGCTCGCTGCGCGGCGCGGGAGGCACCGTCCGGCATCGGGATCGGCGGCGACGCGGCGACGCTCGTGATCGCGCTCGCGACGTGGCCGCACCCGTACATCTCCGCACCGGTCGGTGAGGCGCGACGCATCGGTCACGCCGCTGCGCGACTAGCCGCGCGGCGACCGCTACCGTTCCGCACGGCATGAAGCCCGTCCTGATCGCCGAGAACGACCAGATGCTCGCCGGCCCCGGCTGGATCTCCCGCGTGCTCGATCGTCGCGCCGTCCCGTACCGCGTCGTCTCCGCCGCGGCCGGCGGCCTCGAGGGGATCGATGCCGACCAGATCAGCGGCCTGATCACGCTCGGCGGGCGTGGGCACGCGTGGGAGGAGGACGTGCTGCCCTTCCTCGGGCGGGAGCGCGTCCTCACGCAGGAGTGCGTCGCGCGCGACGTGCCGGTGCTCGGCTGCTGCCTCGGTGGACAGGTGCTGGCGCGCGCGCTCGGCGGCACCGTCACGACGCACGCCGCCGGCGAGTACGGCTGGCTCGAGGTCAGCCCGGTCGGCGCGGCGGCCCGCGACGATCCGTTGTTCTCGATCGCGGGCCCGGCGAATCCGGTGTACCTGTGGCACCTCGACGAGTTCTCGCTGCCGGCCGGCGCGGTGCACCTCGCCGCGAGCGAGGCGACGCCGATCCAGGCCTTCCGTCACGGTCGCGCCTGGGGCCTGCAGTTTCACCCCGAGTGCGACCTGCCGCTGTATGACGCGTGGCACACGACGTTTCCGAACGCGTGCAACGAGGTCGGCCTCGATCCCGCCGAGATGCGGCAGACGGCGGTCGAGCGGGAGCGTGATCCGGAGCTCTTCGCGATGCGGCTGATCGACGCGTTCGCGTCCGTCGTCCTCACGTAACACCTGCAGAGGCCGATACTCGGGGTATGTCCCTGCGGATCTCCGAGCTGCTCGCCGCACTGTCGCACGCGCTCGATCTGACGGAGGGCCAGCCCGTCGGACACGCCGAGCGGACGTGCCTGATCGCTCTGCGGGTCGCCGACGAGCTCGACCTGGATGCCGCCGATCGACACGCGCTGGTCATGGCGTCGCTGCTGAAGGACGTGGGCTGCTCGTCGTCGGCGGCGCGCATGTGCCGCCTCTTCGGTACCGACGACATCACGCTGAAGGCGCACGGGAAGCTCGTCGACTGGCAGCGTCCCGGCGACGTCGTGCGGTACACGGCGCAGCACGTCGAGGGCGGCTCGCGGATCGCGCGGGCGCGCCGGACGCTGTCCGTGCTGCGCGAGCTGTCGGCCGCCGGCTCCGAGATCGTCGAGGCGCGGTGCGACCGCGGCGCGTCGATCGTCCGCTCCCTGGGCTGCCCGGAAGCCGCGGCGGAAGCGGTCTTCCAGCTCGACGAGCACTGGAACGGCAAGGGCAACCCGCGGCGCCTGGACGGCGACGAGATCACGCCGCTGGCGCGGATCGTGTCGCTGGCCCAGTCGGTCGACGTGTTCAACGCCGTCAAGGGCCGGGCCGCGGCGCGCGCGATGGTGCGTGAGCGCAGCGGTCGCTGGTACCAGCCGGAGGTCGCGAACGCGTTCCTCGCGATTGCGGACGACGACCCGCTCTGGGACGAGTTGCGGCGCGACGGGCTGGCCGCGCTGGTGCGAGATCTCGATCCGCCGGAGCTCGACGGCGTCGCCGACCACGCCACTCTCGATCGGGTGTGCGAGGCGTTCGCCGACGTGATCGACGCGAAGTCGCCGTTCACGGCGCGCCACTCGCGGGGCGTCGCCGCCTACGCGTTGCTGATCGGCGAGACCATGGGACTGCCGCGCGACGAGCTGCGAGACGTGCGCCGCGCCGGTCTGCTGCACGACATCGGCAAGCTCGGCGTGCCGAACTCGATCCTCGACAAGCCGGACAGGCTGACGGACGAGGAGTTCGCGACGATGCGGCTCCACCCGCGGTTCACGGAGGAGATCCTCCGTGGCGTGGTGGCGTTCGCGCCGTTCGCCGAGATGGCTGCGGCCCACCACGAGCGGATGGACGGGCGCGGCTACCACCGTGGCGTCCGCGCCGGCGACCTGCCCGTGGCGGCGCGTGCCCTGGCGGTCGCCGACGTGTTCGAGGCGCTGACGGCCGACCGTCCGTACCGCGCCCCGCTGACGCCGGAGACCGCCCTCGAGATCATGCACCGTGACGTCGGCAGGCACCTCTGCGCGACAACGCTCGAGGCGCTGGAAGACGGCCTCTCGGGCGCGATGCTGCGCGCCGCGTAAGACCTCGGCAGGCGCCCGGCTTGTGCCGATTGCCGCCTGGGGTCTGACCCTCGTGGCCGGGCGTTTCGGGGTCAGACCCCAGAACGCAACGTGCCGGAAGGCGCGCATCTTGACCGACCTGTCACACGGGGTTCGGACACGGCGCGGTCCGTGACGACCCGGTGCGTCCTCGGCGTGGTGGACTGGCGGGGTGCAATCTACGCCTCGGCGGCCCTGCGGATCCGAGGTCGTTCCGGCACCGGCGAATCGCCGCTCAGCCGGCCGAGGCGACGCGGTCCGTTCGCCGCAGGATCTCGTCGTCTCGCGTCTCGCCCGCTTTCGGCATGTCGGCCAGGGCGCGCGGCTCGAAGCGCACGGTCACCGGGCCGGCGTTGCCGTCGCCCTCGCCCTCCGACCGCCACTCGAACAGGCGCCACGTACCGATCGGCGTCGTCTCGACGCGCATCACCGGCTCGCGACGCTGCTCGACCAGGATCAGCGGCACGGCCGCCAGCGACCGGCCCACGGCTCGCGGACGC
>JBBQFB010000096.1:0-14122 GCA_038321545.1 Gaiellales bacterium | reverse complement strand
CCGAGGCGGTCGAGCCGGCAGACGCGCCGTCCGCGCCGACGAGGCAGGCGCGGTAGCTGACGGCGGCGCCGTTGGCGAGCGGGCCGTCGACCTGGCTGCCCGACGCGGGAGCGGCGATCGTGACGGCGGTGCCCGTCGAGCAGGTGCCCGGCGGAACGGCGCCGGGCACGCGGCGGACGGCGAGCGCCATGCCTGCGGGCGGTGGATCAAAGGTCAGCAGCGTCTCGCCGTCGCCCGCCGTCGCGGCGAAGCTGCCGGGGTTGAGCGTGGCGGCGCCGGCCACGCCCGTGACGAGGCCGGCCAGCGCGAGCAGGTAGATGGCGCAGAAGCCGAGCAGGGCCCAGCCGATCTTGCGCTCGCGGGAGCGGATCGCACGCAGGGCGACCGCCACGCCCATCAGCAGCACGCCGATCAGCACGACGATGCCGTCGCGGGGCAGCGCGGGCAGGCCCGAGCCGTCGTCGCCGGACCCCACGACGGCGGCGGGCTCGGCCTCCGTCGTGGCCGGCGGGGCGACCGCGGACGTGGTGATCGGCGCCTGCGCGGTCGTGACCGGCGCTTCGGCCGTCGTCGCCGGCTGCTCGGTGGTCGTCGGCGGCGGGGTCGTCGTCGTGGGAGGCGTCGTCGCAGCGGCGGCAGGCTCCCTGGTGCGCTCGCCGGTGGCCTCGAGCAACACGGCGCCGGCCTTGCCGTCGGCGACCGCCACGGGCCCGACCGGGCGCCGCACCGTCGGGCGCGAGCCGCCGCCGCCACCGCCGCCCGTCGATCCACCGCCGCCGCCCGGTGGCGGCGTCGGTTGCGGGATGGCGGAGGGCGCGGCTATCGCGCCGGAGGCGAGCACGCCGAAGCCGACCGCCACGATGGCGGCCACGATCCCTCGAAGGGCGGGCCTCCCCCTCATGCGTCACACGATAGTGATTTGCAACGAATTGGTGGGGGTTGCGGTGGAGTGGTGTTCCGGGGCCGCCGAGTAGAGTCTCCGCCCATGCCAGTTCACCTTCGCGGCGAGCCGGGCGACTACGCCCCGGCCGTCCTCCTGCCCGGAGATCCGCTCCGGGCCAAGTACATCTCCGACACCTTCTTCGACGACGCCCGCCAGGTCAACCACGAGCGCGGGATGCTCGGTTTCACCGGTACGTTCGAAGGTCAGCCGATCTCGGTGCAGTCCACCGGTATGGGCTGCCCGAGCGCGGCGATCGTCGTTGAGGAGCTGTCGCAGCTGGGCGTCAAACGCATCGTCCGCGTCGGCACCTGCGGCGGCCTCGGGCCGAACCTGGCGCTCGGCGACGTCATCTGCGCCGTCAGCGCCGTCCCGGCCGACCACACCACGCTGCACTACACGGGCGGCGAGCCGCACGCTCCGACGGCCGACTTCGAGGTCGTCCACGCGGCCGTGCACCACGCCAAGGGCACCGGCCTGAAGCTGCACGTCGGCTCCGTCGCCACGTCCGACACCTTCTACGACCCCGACGCCGGGCGCCACCAGCGCTGGCGCGATCGCGGCGTGCTGGCGGTCGAGATGGAGGCCGCGGTGCTGTTCACCATCGCCGCCCTCCGCGGCATGTCGGCCGGCTGCCTGCTGGGCGTCTCCGACCTCGTGATCGGCGAGTTCATCCGCATCTCCGACGAGGAGCTGAAGAACGCCGTCGACCGGATGACCGAGCTCGCCATCCGCGCAGCCCTGAGCTGATCGTGGCCCGGCGCGCCGTGTTCGTGGTCAACCCCGCCTCCGACGGAGGAGGCACCGGCAAGAAGTGGCCGGAGATCGCGGCCTCGGCGCGCCGGCACGGCCTCGAGGTCGTGGAGCGCCTGACCGAGTCGGCCGGGCACGCCACGACCCTCACCCGCGAGGCGGTCGCGGCGGGCGAGGAACTGATTGTCGCCGTCGGCGGCGACGGCACCGTCAACGAGGTCGTGAACGGCTTCTTCGACGAGTCGGGGACGTCGCTCGGCGGCCAGGCGGCACTCGGCGTGATCGAGCGCGGCACCGGCTGCGACTTCGTCCGCACCTTCGCCATCCCGAAGAAGACCGACCGCGCCGTCGCCACCGTCGCGGCCGGGCGCCGGCGGCGCATCGACGTCGGCCGCGCGACGTGCGCGACGCCGTCCGGGCCGCAGGTGCGGATGTTCGCGAACATCGCGTCGTGCGGCATGAGCGGCGCCGTGGCCGAGCGGGCGAACGCGACGTCGAAGAAGCTCGGCGGCACGCCGGCGTTCCTGTTCGCGACCGTCACGACGTTCCTCGGCTGGCACAACGTCGAGTTTCACGTCCGCGCCGACGACGTCGAGCGCACGCTGGTCGCGAACAACGTCGTCTGCGCCAACTGCCGCTACTTCGGGGGCGGCATGCAGATCGCGCCCGACGCGGAGCCCGACGACGGACTGCTGGACGTGATCCTGGTCGGCGACATCTCAAAGGTCGACTTCGTGCTGAACCTGCACCGGCTGTACCGGGGAACCCTTGGCCGGCACGCGAAGGTCGAGCACCTGCGCGCGCGGCGGATCGAGATCACGCCCGTCCGGACGCTGCCGGCGGAGATCGACGGCGAGCAGCCGGGGACGACTCCGGTGGTGTTCGAGGCCGTGCCCGGCGCGCTCGATCTGATCGTCCCGTAGCCCTCGCGTGTGGCGCTCACGTGCGCACGACCTGCCCCTGACCGCGCCCGCCCGGGAGGGAGGCGCCGGGATTGGGTTACTCTCCAAACCTTCCGCCGCACCTGCCCGACCCCGCCCGAAAGGCCCGAAACTTTGACGGAGATCCGCACCTCGCCGGACGCAGTCGTCGACGCGCTCGCGAGCCGCTCGTACCTTGCCGATCGCAGCCTCGCCACGGTGCTCTACCTCGCCCTGGAGCTGGGCAAGCCGCTGCTGCTCGAGGGGGAGGCCGGCGTCGGCAAGACCGAGCTGGCGAAGGTCACGGCCGACGCGCTCGGCGCGCGCCTGATCCGCCTGCAGTGCTACGAGGGCATCGACGTCGCCCACGCCCTGTACGACTGGGCGTACGCGAAGCAGATGCTGTACATCCGCACGCTCGAGGCGACCGGCAAGGCGGGCGACACCGACGTGCTGCACGACCTGTTCGGCAAGCAGTTCCTCGAGCGCCGGCCGCTGCTCGACGCGATCGACAACGACGACCTCGTGCCGCCGGTGCTGCTGATCGACGAGATCGACCGGGCCGACGATGAGTTCGAGGCGTTCCTGCTCGAGCTGCTGTCGGACTTCCAGGTCACGATCCCCGAGATCGGCACCATCAAGTGCAAGGCGCGGCCGGTCGTGTTCCTGACGTCGAACCGCACGCGGGAGCTGCACGAGGCGCTCAAGCGGCGCTGCCTCTACATGTGGGTGCCGCACCCCGAGCTCGACCGCGAGATCCAGATCGTCCGGGCGCGCGTGCCCGGCGTGCCGGAGCGGCTGGCCGAGGAGGCCGCGCGCTTCGTCGCGAAGCTGCGCACGATGGACCTCGCGAAGGTACCCGGCGTGGCCGAGACGATCGACTGGACGCAGGCCCTGATGGCGCTCGGCGAGGAGGAGCTGTCGGCGTCGGTCGTCGACGCCACGCTCGGCTCCGTGCTCAAGTATCACGAGGACATGGAGAAGGTCCGCGACGCCGATCTGGCCCGCATGGTCGAGGAGGCGAAGGCCACGCTGTGACGGACGACTCGGCCCCTCGCCTGGCGGGCGATGCCGTCGTCCGCAAGCTCGTCACGTTCGGCCGCATCCTGCGCGAGGCCGGGGTCGAGGTCGGTCCCGGCCGGCTGCAGGACGCGCTGCGCGCGCTCGACGCGATCGACCTGTCGGTGCGGGACGACGTGTACGCCGCGCTCGCCTGCACCCTCGTCGCGAAGCACGACGACCTCGAGATCTTCGACCGGGCGTTCCGGGCGTGGTTCGAGCGCGCGCCGTCGAAGAACCTCGGCCAGCGGCCGATCGACCTCGGTCTGGTCGACATGAAGCCCGAGTCGCAGGCCGTCGCCGCTCACTCCATCGCCGAGATCTCGATGGACCCGGTCGACCCCAACGACGCCGAGCTCGCGACCGCTGCCTTCTCGGCCAACGAGCTGCTGCGCTCGAAGGACTTCGCGGAGATGAGCGCGTCGGAGCTGCGCGAGGTGCGCCGCGCCTGCGAGCGGCTGGCCCGCAACCTGCCGAAGCGCCGGTCGCGACGGCTGGAGCCGTCGCACGGCGGCGAGCTGATCGACCCGCGTCGCACCATCCGCAAGTCGATGCGCGCCGAGGGCGAGCCGATCGACCGCGCGTTCCGGCACCAGAAGCTGGTCGAGCGCCGCGTCGTGTTCATCTGCGACATCTCCGGCTCGATGGAGCCGTACGCTCGCGCGCTCGTGCTGTTCCTGCAGGCTGCGGTGGCCACCGGTCGCCAGGTGGAGGCGCTCACGTTCGGCACGCGCCTCACATACCTGACGCCGTTCCTCGACGGTCGCGACCCCGACCGCGCGCTCGAGCGGGCCTCGAAGGCCGTGCGCGACTGGGCCGGCGGCACCCGCATCGGCGAGTCGCTCGACTCCTTCAACCGCATCTACGGCCGGCGCGGGATGACACGCGGGGCGATCGTCGTTATCGCGTCTGACGGTTGGGAGCGGGGCGACACCACCCTTCTCTCGAAGTCGATGGCGACGTTGCACCGCAGGGCGCGGGCGGTCGTCTGGCTCAACCCACTGAAGGGCCACTCCGCGTACCAGCCGCTCGCGGGCGGCATGCAGGCGGCCCTCCCCCACGTCGACGTGTTCCTGCCCGGCCACAACCTCGCCTCGCTCGAATCGATGGTGAAGGTCATCATGCAGCTCGGCAAGACGCGCGCAGCGCAGCTCACGAGGAGTGCGAAATGAACGAGGATACCCTGCAGACGATCGAGCAGTGGCGCCGCGAGGGACACCGCGTCGCCGTGTCGCAGGTGGTCCGCACGTACCGCTCCGCCCCGCGTCCGGTCGGCTCGATCTTCGCGGTCTCCGATCACGGGAAGATGGCCGGCAGCGTCTCGGGCGGATGCGTCGAGGGCGCCATCTACGGCGAGGCGCAGGAGCTGTTCGACGGCACCGTGCCCGGGCCGCGCTACCTGCACTACGGCATCTCCGACGAGCTGGCAGGCGACGTCGGCCTGGCCTGCGGCGGCGAGCTGTGGGTGTCGCTGTTGGAGTCTCCCGAGCGTCCGAAGCTGCGGCGCGGCGCGATCGTGACCGCCATCACCGGCCCCCAGGCGGGCAAGGGCCTCGTGCTCGATCTCGACCAGGACTCGGCCGCCGGCGACCTCGTGGGAGCCCCGCGTGACGCCGCCATCGAGGCCGCCCGCGAGGCGGTCGCGCGCGAGGAGTCGACGAGCATCGACCTCGGCGACGAGGGGCTGCTGTTCATCGAGGCCGTGCACCCCGCGCACCGGCTGGTGATCGTCGGCGCCGTCGATACGGCCGAAGAGGTCTGCAAGCTCGCCCGCCAGCTCGGCTGGCGCACCGTCGTGGTCGATCCCCGTGTCAAGTTCGCGACGTCGGAGCGCCTCCCCCATGCCGACAGGATCATCGGCAAGTGGGCCGAGGACGCCGCCGCCGAGGTCGACCTCGAACAGGCCGACTCGGTGATCGTGCTGACCCATGACGCGAAGATCGACGACCCGGCCCTGGCCTGGGCGCTCACCACCGGGGCGAGCTACGTCGGCGCGCTCGGGTCGCGACGCACGCAGGGCCTGCGCCAGGAGCGCCTGGTCGAGATGGGCGTCCCGCGCGAGGATGTCGAGCGCGTGTACGGCCCGATCGGCCTCGACATCGGCGGCCACACGCCGGCCGAGACGGCGATCGCGATCGTGGCCGAGGTGATCGCCCACCGCTCCGGTAGATCCGGCCGCCGGCTGGTCGCGACGACTGGCCGCATCCACCCCACCACCGAACCGGAGTGAGCCGGGGGCCGGTCCGGCTGCTGGCCGCCGCTGAAGGCGTCTCGGCAACCGGCAGCCTCGCCGCCTACACGGCGCTCACGTACGAGGTCTACCGCCAGACGGGCTCGCCGTACTGGGTGTCGGCAGCGGCCTTCGTCTCGTTTGCCCTGGCCGGCGCAGCGGCACCGGTGGCCGGCTGGCTGGCCGACCGCTTCGATCGCCGGCGCGTGATGATCTACAGCGACCTGGCGGCGACCGTCGTCTACCTGCTGGCCGCGGCGCTCGCCACCTCGCCGATCGCGCTGATCGCGCTGACGGCGCTGGGTGCCGCCGCGCAGGCGCCGTTCCGGCCGGCTGCGATGGCCGCCGTGCCGAACATCGCGGCTCCGCAGGACCTGAACTGGGCGAACGGCCTGCTCGGGTCGACGTTCTCGCTCGGCATCGTCGCCGGACCCGTGGTCGGCGGCCTGATGCTGTCGACCGCGGGTGCCGGCGGCGCGTTCCTGGCCAACGCCGCGTCGTTCGTGCTCAGCGCGATCCTGGTCGCGCGCGTGCGCGGCACCTTCTCGCCGGCACCTTCGGCCGACGGGAAGCTGAGGGTCGACAGCCGCTCCGGCTACCGCCTCGCGCTGGACGACGGCGTGCTGCGCACCGTGCTGATCGTGGAGGCGCTGTTCACGCTCGGCTTCGGCATCGGCATCGCCGGCGACGCACCGCTGGCGAAGGATCTCGGCACGGGCCCCGGCGGGTATGCCGCGATCATCACGGCCTGGGGCGTCGGGCAGGTGCTCGCCGGCCTCGCGATGACGCGTTGGCCGGAGCGCCCGCCACGCGCCGATCTCCGCGCGCTGGGCGCCGGGCTGGCCGTGATGTCGCTGGCCATGTTCGGCACGGCCGCGCTGCCGCTCCTGTGGCAGGTCGTGGCCGTGCAGTTCGTTGGCGGTGTCGGGATGACGATCGTCCACGTGCTGCGCAGCGGGGTGATCCAGCGAAGCGCGCCGGACGAGGTGCGCGGCCGCGTGTTCGCGGCGCTCGACGGCGTGATGTCGGCGGGCAGCCTCGTGGGCCTGGCGCTGAGCGGGCTGGTGATCGGCACGCTGGGCGTGCGCTCGGCCTACGCGACGGCGGGCGTGCTCGCCGCCATCGGCGCGGCCGTCGCGATCGGGATCAGGCTCGAATCTCGACCGGTGTCCCCGTCGGCGCAAGCTTCATGATCCGCACGATGTCCTCGTTGTGGACGCGGATGCAGCCGTTCGAGGCGCGCGAGCCGATCAGGCTCGGCGCGTTGGTGCCGTGGATGGCGATCGGGTTGCCGGCGGCCCAGCCCTGCTCGGCCTCCGAGTAGGCGGCGATGCCGAGCAGCCCGGGTCCGTACGGCCCGGCCCTGTCGGTCAGGTTGTACCGGACGTCGACGTAGAACGACCCGGTCGGCGTCGGCGTATCGACGTGCCCGATCGCGACCGGCACGCGCAGCACCCGCTCGCTCAGCCGGTACAGGTCGAGGTGCCGCGCCGACAGGTCGACCTGGATCCGGGTGCCCGTCTGCTCCGACACCAGGCCGGCGGCCTTCACCCAGCCGGTGATGCCGTTCGGCTTGGCGGGCAGGCGGACGCGGTACCAGGTCGCCTCGCAGGCGGCGTTGACGCGCTTGCCGATTGCCATCAGCACCTGCCGGGTGCCGTACACGCTCTTCGGCTGCAGGCGCACGACAATCGCGGACGACGCCCTCGGCGCCTTGCGGGCTACGGTCGCCTTGGTGACGTAGAGAATCGTCGCGGTGCGCTCGGTCAGCGCGCGCTTGTTGCCCGGCTTGCAGGCCGGCGCGGCGGCCACGGTCTCCGCAACGGGCTCGGTGAAGCCGGTCGACGTCATCGCGGTCGTCCCGGGGGCCGAGGCCGCCGTGGGCGTCGCCGTGGGCGGAGCCGTCCCCGGGCCGCTGTCGCCGCAGCCGACCAGGAGGAGCGCCAGGAGCGCTGCGGAGAGGGGCCGCATGCACGGCATGGTACCCCGCGATGCTGCTGCACCCGTGGATGCCCTGCGCCTGCAATCGGGCCAGCGCAGCCTCGCCCGGCGCAGCCCGAGGCGATCGCGAAACGGCAACCGGAGCAGCAGGCAAATCGCAGACTTCTATGCTTGCCTCCGTGCGCCAGACCCTCGACCCGCCGCTCGAACCCGGCCTCTACCCGTTCGTCCAGCGCGTGCGCGTCCGGTTCGCCGAGACCGACGCGATGGGCGTCGCGCACCACGGCAGCTACCTGCCATGGCTGGAGGAGGCACGCGTCGGCTACCTGCGGGCGTCCGGCCACCCGTACACCGAGGTGCGGGCCGGCGGCCACGACATCGCGGTCGTCGAGTGTCACGTGCGCTACCGGGCATCGGCCGTGTTCGAGGACGAGCTCGCCGTGCACTGCCTGGTCGCACCGCCGACGCGGGCCACGTTCGAGATCGCCTATCTCGTGCTGCGCGGCGACGAGGCGATTGCGACGGCCGTCACCGTGCACGCGTTCCTGGAGTCGGCGACAGGTCGTCCCCTGCGGCCACCCGAATGGGTGCGCGACATCGCGACGACCCTGGCCTAGAGTCAGGTGGGTGCGCACCCGCACCGCACTCATCCTCGCCGCCCTGATCGTCGCCGCGCTGGCGCCCGCCGCTTCCGGCGCCACGAGAACCGTCAAGCTGCAGTCGAAGTCGTTCGCGCCCGGCACGATCACGATCCATGCCGGTGATGGGATCCGGTTCCGCTGGATGTCGGGCTTCCACAACATCAGGCGCGTCAGCGGCCCGTCCTTCACGAAGGTCAAGGACCGTGAGGGCGGATCGGTGCGCCGATCGTTCACGAAGGTAGGGCGCTACCGGCTGGTCTGCACGCTGCACCGCGACCTCGGTATGTACCTGACCGTTCGCGTCAAGCCCTGAAGTACGGTGCGGGCAGTGCCCGACTTTCCCCTCGCCCTCACGTACGACGACGTCCTGCTGGTGCCGCGCCGCTCCGGTATCGGGTCCCGCTCCGACGTCGACACGTCCGCGCGCCTGACCCGCAAGCTGACGATCACGGCCCCGATCGTGGCCGCGAACATGGAGACGGTCACCGAGGCGCGAATGGCAATTGCGATGGCTCGTGCCGGCGGGCTCGGCGTCATCCATCGCTTCCTGCCGCTCGACCAGCAGGTGGCCGAGGTCGAGCGGGTGAAGCGCGCCGAGAACCTCGTGATCGCGAAGCCGTACGCGATCGCGGCCGGCGCGAGCATCGCCGAGGCGGTCGAGCTGATGCGCTCCCGCGAGGTGAAGAGCCTGCTCGTGCTGACGCCTGACGGCAAGCTCGACGGCATCCTCACGACCCGCGACCTGCGGCTCGCCGAGCCCGGCGACCCGGTCTCGAAGCACGCCACGCCCCGCGACCGGCTGGTGACCGCCAGCCCCGGCGTCGCGCTGGACGACGCGCGCGAACTGCTGCACCGCCACCGGCTCGAGAAGCTGCCCCTGGTCGACGCCGAGGGCTTCGCCGCCGGCCTCGTCACGATGCGCGACCTGATGGCGCTGCGCGAGCGCCCGAAGGCGTCCAAGGACGCCCAGGGCCAGCTGCTCGTCGGCGCCGCGATCGGCGTGCGCGGCGACTGGCTGGAGCGCGCCGCCGCCCTGATGGCGGCCGGCGCGGACGCGCTCGTGCTCGACATCGCGCACGGCCACGCAGACCACGCGGTGCACGCGCTCGAGCACTTGCGCAGCGAGCTGCCCGACGCCCAGCTGGTGGCAGGCAACATCGCCACCGGCGAGGGCGCGGACGACCTCTGCCGAGCCGGAGCCGACGCCGTCAAGGTCGGCGTCGGACCGGGATCGGCCTGCACCACCCGCATCGTCGCGGGCGTCGGCGTGCCGCAGCTGACGGCGGTGCTCGACGCTGTCGCGGCCTGCGAGAAGCACGGCGTGCCGGTGATCGCCGACGGCGGCATCCGCGAGCCGGGCGACGTGGCGAAGGCGATCGCGGCCGGCGCGGAGACCGTGATGGTCGGCAACCTGCTGGCCGGCACCGACGAGAGCCCGGGGCGGCTCGTCTCGCGCGGCGGCCAGAAGTTCAAGGTGTACCGTGGCATGGCGTCGGCCGAGGCGACCCGGATCCGGATGGCCGCGGAGGGGTTCGAGCCGCCGGAGGGCACGGAGTTCGCGCAGGTGGTGCCCGAGGGCGTCGAGGCGACCGTGCCGCACCGCGGCGAGGCGGGCCAGGTCGTCCACCGGCTGGTCGGCGGCCTGCGTTCGGCCATGAGCTACGCCGACGCGCACACGATCGCGGAGTTTCACGACAACGCGCGGTTCGTGCGGATCACGACGGCCGGGCTGATCGAGTCCCGCCCACACGATCTCCACTGAGGCCATACTGCCGGGCGTGTCTGATCCGCTGAACATCTTCATCACCCGCTGCGACAGCGCGGGCGCGCGGCGCTGCGGCGTCAAGGACCTGTTCCACACCGCCGGAATCCGGACGACGTACGGCTCACGGCTGTTCGGCGACCAGGTGCCGACCAACGACGCCGTCGCGTGGCAGCGCCTCCGGGACGACGGCTGGACGCTGGCGGGCAAGACCAACCTCCACGAGTTCGCCTACGGGACGTCGTCGCAGAACCCCTGGTACGGCACGGTCGGCAACCCGCACGACCCCGGGCGCGTGGCCGGCGGCTCTTCGGGCGGGTCGGCGGCCGGCATCGTGACGGGCGACTTCGAGCTGGGGCTCGGCACGGATACCGCGGGCTCGATCCGCATCCCCGCGTCGTGGTGCGGGGTCGTCGGCTTCAAGCCCTCGCACGGCGCGGTGCCGTCTGACGGCTGCTTCGCGCTGGTGCCATGGGTCGACCACGTCGGACCGATCGCGGCCGACGTACCCGCCTGCGCCGACGCGTTCGCCACGCTCGCCGCACGGCCGCGCGCGACTTCACTCGATCCCGCGTCGCTGTCCGCCGTCGTGGTCGACGCGATCGACGGGATCACCGTCGACGATTCGGTCGCGGCAGCGTTCGCCGCCGGCATCGACCGCCTGCGCGAGGCGGGCGTCGCCACCACGGCGAGCGACTGGGAGCGTCTGCCGCTCGGCATCGTCCAGATGCGCCTGATGGCCGCCTCCCACGTCCACCGGCGGACATTCCCGGCCCAGCGCGAGCTGTACGGACCCGACGTGGCGTTCAAGCTCGACCGCGGCCTGGTTCCGCTGGACGAAGCCGGACAGCTCGCCCACCTGGCAGAGGCCGAGATCTGGAAGGACGGCTGCCGCCGGCGGCTCGGAGGCGCTCAGCTGGTGATCATGCCGACGATCCCGATCGGCCCGCCGCCGGTCGACGTCGACGAGGTGTCGCTGCGCGGTACGGTCTTCGCGCACACGCAGCTGTTCAACCACCTCGGCTGGCCGTCGATCACGATCCCCTGCGGCCGCGACGTCGACGGAATGCCGGTCGGGATGATGCTGTCGGGACCGGGGGACGACGTCGTGCTCGGCGCCGCGCTCGCGCTGGAGGGCACGATCCGCGGGTCCTACTGACGTGTGTCGGCCGCCATCGCGACCAGCCTCCGGCACAGGGCGCCGACCTCGGCCGCGTCGTCGGTGTACATCGACGGCTTGAAGCAGATCGACGTGTAACCGGCTGCCAGCTGGCCGGGCACCGACGCGAACGCCTCCGCGAGGTCGGCCGTCGACGTGTCCTCGGGGAACCGGCCGCGGATGCCGCCGATCATCTCCAGGTCGGCGATGTCGCGGCCCGCCGCAGCCATCGCGACACGGAGCCGGTCGAGCTCCTCGGGCGTCGGCGAGCCGAAGGGGTGGAAGCCGTGGCCGTACCGCACCAGGCGGTGCAGCAGCGCGTCGTGCAGCGACTGTCCGCCGAACCACATCCGCGGACCCTCCGCCCGGTACGCCTTGGGCTCGACGTACGTGTCCTCGAACGTGAAGTGGTCGCTGGCGAACGACGCGGGCGACTGCCGCCACGCGAGCTGCATCGCCTCCAGCTGCTCGTCGAGAATCGCGCCCCGCTGGCTGAAGGGGACGCCGAGCGCGCGGTACTCGTCCTCGTGCCACGACACGGTCGGCTGGACGACCAGCCGACCCTCCGACAGCAGGTCGAGCGTGCCGAGCTGCTTCGCGAGCAGGAGCGGGTGCCGCAGCGGCGTGATCACGGCGGCCAGCGCGATCCGGATCCGGCTGGTCCTCGCGGCGATGGCGCTCGCGAGCATCATCGAGTCGGGCCACGGCGTTGCCGGATCCTGGTTTCCCGGTGCGGCGTAGTCGCGCGGGTTGCCCATGATGCCCGCCGAGCCGGCGGACGGCCCCATCACGACGTGCTCGGACAGCATCACCGCGTCGATGCCGGCCGCCTCGGCGTCGACGGCCATCTGCACGAGCCCGCGCAGGTCGCGCGGGTCGACGATCGTCCAGTTCTCGCTCAGCACGAGCACGAGCCGCGGGGGCGTGGTCATGCGCGGCATCCTAGGACGGTGCGTGCTCGGTGGCGCGCAGCCGGCGCGCCTCGTAGATCAGCAGACCGACCAGCACGGCCGTCGTGATCGCGGCCAGCGCGAGCATCGGCAGCGCGGTGCCGACCGGCACCAGCACGATCAGCACGACCAGCGCCACCACCCACGATCGGGCCGTGCTGCGCACCATCCGGAAGCGGAACAGCAGGTGGCCGAGCAGGTACACGGCAGGCCCGCCGGTGATCACGAACGCATCGAACAGCGACGCGGTGTGACCAGGGTGGGCGATCACGAGCTCGTCCCCGACGGCACCGAGCACGATGCCCGCCACGATCGGTACGTGCAGGTAGGTGTAGGCGTCGCGGCCGAGCTGTCCGACCTCGTCGCCGGCATTGGCCAGCCGGGCCTGAGCGAAGCCCGCGATGCGGTCGAAGTACAGCCACCAGAGAGCGGCCGATCCGAGGAAGCAGACGATCAGCGCGACCACCGTGACGCCGTCCGCCCCGGCGCCCGAGGCGGTCGCGCCGGTGACCACGATCGACTCGCCCAGCGCGATGATGATGAACAGCTGGAACCGCTCGGCGAAGTGCGCGCCCTCGATCGTCCACTCCTCGAATGCGCTCGAGCCAAGTTTCGGCGTCCAGTACCGCAGGGACGGCGCCGCGTAGTCCATGATCAGCGCAGCGACCCAGAGGACGTACCGGCCGTTGCCGTCGACGAAGCCGCCGGCCACCCACAGCGGCGCGCTCAGCACGCTCCAGAACAGCACCCGGCGGAACGACGAGCCGAACTCCGAGCCGTCCTCGGTGACGCTGACGTTGAACGTGTTGCGCCCGATCTGCAGCGCGACGTAGGCGCACGCGAACAGCCCCGCGTCGCTCGTGAACGCGTGCGGGATCGACACCGACATCAGCAGGCTCGCGAGCATCCCGCCGATCAGGACGAGGCGCACCGGCACGGCGTCCGGGTCGAACCAGTTCGCCATCCAGGTCGTGTTGATCCACGCCCACCACACGACCAGCAGCAGGAAGCCGGTACGCAGCAGCCCGCCGGCGCCCGGATCGGCCAGCAGCCCGTGTGAGAGCTGCGTGATCGCGAAGACGTAGACGAGGTCGAAGAACAGCTCGAGCCACGTCGCGCGCTGTTCCTCTCCGGTCTGAGGACGGAAGTGACGGGGCATCGGCTGCGCGACAGCCTAGCGGCCGGGCCGGCCGCCAGGCGTCGCAGCTATCGCCGCGGGGAACGGACGGGGATGGCGGCGTTCACCGGACGCCCGCCGGGTCGAGCTCGGAGTCGACAGTGTCGATATCGGCCTCGATCGAGACCGGCGCGACGTGCGAGCGGGCCGCGCCGGCGTGTTAGGCCGTCACCCGTATGAAGATGCCGGCCGGTGTCGATCAGGCCGATCGGTCGAGGGCCGATCGCAGGATGGCGAGGGCGTTCGCGCGGATGGTCTCGACCGCCTCCTCCCGCGACAGGTGGGCGACATCCGTCAGCCACACGAACGCCTCGATCCCGAACGTTGCGCCGATGCCGTGCACGAGCCGGGCCAGCTCGTCGTCCGGCAGCCGGCCGCGGAGCGGCGCGAGCGCATCCTCGATCCAACCGATGCGCATCCCCCGGTTCATCGGCAGGTCGGGCGGGCCGGTGCCGCCCGGCTCGAGTGACAGCCGCAGCACCGCCCGCTGCTCGGGCTCGTAGGTGAGGATCCTCTCGGCATGGTTGCGGAGCAGCAGGTCGAGGCGCTCGAGCGGATCGGCCGGGCCGTCCGCGCCCAGCAGCGGCGGC
>JBBQFB010000095.1:0-14331 GCA_038321545.1 Gaiellales bacterium | reverse complement strand
CGCCGTTAGCGCCCTGGTCGACGATCACCTCGACCCGGTAGACCACGACGAGAGGCAGGACGAAATGTTGGACAACATCAGCTCGAGCGCGGACGGCACGTCCCGACCCGCCGGCGGCAAGCTGCGGATGAGGCGCGTCGCAGTCACGATGGCAGCGGTCGCAGCGGCGATCGTCGTCGTGTCGCCCCCGGCGCATTCCAACGCGTCAGCGTCACCGATGGATGCACCGGGCGCGGCTGAGCACGCGGCGTCGCAGATCACCTCCCTCCTCGCCGACGTCGGCAGAGAGGGAGCGGCCGAGCACGCCTCCGCGCGGATCATCTCGCTGGTCGCAAACGTCGGCACGGACGGCGCGGCCGAGCACGCCTCCGCGCGAACCATCTCGCTCGTCGCGAACGTCGGCACGGACGGCGCGGCCGAGCACCCCGGACTCCGATGAGCGGTCGGCAGTCTCGTCACAGCACGACGAGCGGTCTCCAGCGTCCGGCGCGAAGAGCGGCTGGAGTGGCTCCGCGAGCTTGAAGGGTGCCAGAATTCGCGATTCGTTGGCCTGCGCGTTGTTCTGACGGTCCTGTCGTTGGCGTGCGCCTCCTCGGCCAGCCACGCCAACGACAGGACCGGCTCAATTTCACTCCCTCGCGGCAAAGCCCAGCCGAGGTCTACGGACCCCAAACGGCATGTCGCGGGCAGGTCAGCGCTCGGCGTCGCCCAGCAGCGTGGCCACGACCGGATCGAACGGCGTGCCCGCCGACAGGTGACCACCGCCGGGTAGCTCCTGCAGGTGCGCGCCGGGCACGTGGCGGGCGAGCCAGTGCGCCTCTGCGAGCGAAACCACGGCGTCTTCGTCACCGTGGCGGATGGTCACCGGCACGCGGATGTCGGCCATCCTGAAGCCCCACGGCCTCGCCCAGGCAACCCAATCGTCGAGGAAGCCCCAGACCGTCGCCGCCCCGTTGCGCAGCATGCGCGCGAGGCCCTCGGCCGCGCCATCGACATCGCGCAGCGCCGCGCGGTCGGCGGCGTTGTTCAGGGGCCAGTCGAGCAGTTGCTCGGCCGTCAGATCAACGATCTGCTGACGCTGCGCGTCATACGTGGCTACGAGCTGCTCGTAGTCCTCCGTCACGAGCACCTTCTGCTCGGCCAGGTCCTCCGGCGACGCCCAGGCCCGCCAGGCGGCGCCCGCCTCGTCGGGTGGCGCAACGCCCGCAATCGTGACGCACGCGCGGACACGGGTCGGCAAGAGCGCCGCGCAGGCCAAAGCGTGCGGGCCGCCCCCCGACCAGCCCGCGACGACGAAGCTCTCGACTTGGAGGTGATCCGCGAGCTCTGCGACGTCGCGCGCGCTGTCCGCAACCATGCGCTCCGGCTGGCGCGTCGATCCCCCGTAGCCGGGCCGCGAAGGAAACGCGACGCGAAGGCCACGGGCCGCTGCCGCGCGGATGACATGCGGCAGCTCCGTCGCCGATTCCCACGAACCAGCGTGGAAGACAAGCAAGTCACCCACGGCGTCGCCGTCCACCCAGAACTCGAGCGTGCGACCGTCACGCAGGCGTAACGTGTCCATCGCCATCGCCCGAAGCTAGCACATCGCCGCGGGCTCACGCCAGCTCGGCTCATCAGTGGGCGAGCCGACAATCGAGACACGGAGGAGGCCGCGGAATGGGCGAAGACGGCCCGTCCCGGGGCGCCTACGCTGGGCCGCAGGCCGTCGTGGCGATCACCTTCCAGCGACTCGAGCATCGCCGAGATCGTGCTCGGCACGCCGCTCTCCGGGAATGACCGCGATGCGTTCGACCGCATCGCCACGCTGCTATCGTCGTTCTGCCTCGTCGGGTGATACACCGGCGGCGAGGCCCAGAATCCGTGACCGTGCCGCGATGCTCCTGACGTTCACCCTCGACTCGGCGACGGGCGCGGCGCCGCTCGAGGTACCGATCGATCGGCTCGTGATCGCCGGCTGGGCCGGCCGCGACCCGGCGGCTGTCGAGCACCACATCGAGGAGCTCGCGGCGATCGGCGTGCCGCGGCCCAGCCAGGTGCCGCTCTACTACCGGGTCGCGTCGAACCAGCTGGTGCAGGACGAGGTCATCCAGGTCCTCGGCGACGCCTCCTCCGGCGAGGCGGAGGCGTTCGTGTTCGCGGCCGCCGGCGATCTCTACGTCAGCGTCGCCTCGGACCACACCGACCGAGCGCTGGAGCGCACCAGCGTGGCGCTCGCCAAGCAGCACTGCGCGAAGCCGGTCGCCCGCGCCTGCTGGCGGCTCGACGAGGTCGCCGGGCACTGGGACGAGCTGCTGCTGCGCTCGTCCATCGGCGTTCGGTGCTACTGACCCGACGATTCGAGCGCAGCGTCGAGAAGGTTCGCCAGCTCAGCCCCTGGCCGGCGCGGCGCCTCCGTCTCGGCACTGTTCGACGATCTGCTCGGCGGCCCGCAGCGCGAACGCCGCGATCGTCGCCGTCGGGTTCATGGCCGAGCCGGTCACGAACACGCTGCCGTCGACGACGAACAGGTTCGGCACGTCGTGGCTGCGCCCGTACGGGTCGACCACCGACGTCGCCGGGTCATGGCCGCACCGCGCGGTGCCGAGCGTATGCCAGCCGACGTCGGGCATCCACTCCCAGAGGTGCGTCTCGAGCGCGCCGGCCGCCTCGTGCGCCTCGCGCATGCGCGCGGTCTGGAACTCGAGGTTGCGCCGCGACCACTCCGAGACGCGGTAGACGACCTTCGGTGCAGGAATGCCGTCGGAGTCGGTGAGCACCGAATCGAGCGCGACATGGTTCGCCTCGTCGGGAAGGTCGTCGGTCTGCGCCGTCCATATGAAGGAGCGGCCGAACACGCGGCGCATCGTCCGGTGCAGCCCGGGGCCGAAGCGCTCCGCGAGCGGGAGGGCGGTGAGGAAGCCCTGATAGCTCGAGAGGCCCGCGATCGGGTAGGCGTCCCACTTGGCGCCGCGCGGGAAGCCGCGCGCGTGGTCGGTCTCGTAGAACTCGTAGGAGACGAGCGGTGAGCCGGCCGGTCCTTTCCAGCTCTCGAGCTCCTCGTCGTACACGCCGACGACCCCGATCGACGGGTGCATCATCAGCCGCCGTCCGACGAGCCCCGACGAGTTGGCGAGGCCCGACAGCAGCAGCAGGCGAGCGGTGCCGATGCCGTTCGCGGCCAGCACGACCATCCGTGCCGCCACGTGCTGCTCGAGCCCGTCGCGATCGAGGTAGGTGGCGCCGCTGGCCCGCCCGCGCGCGTCGGTCGTTATCTCCCGCACCCGCGCTCCCGTCACGAGACGCGCGCCGTGGCGCAGCGCATCGGGCCAGTGCGTGATGTCGGTCGAGGCCTTGGCGCCCTCGCGACACCCGGTCATGCAGACGCCGCGCCGTGCGCAGGCGGCCAGCCGACCGTACGGTTGCGAGGCGATCGCCGTCGGGTGCGGCCACCAGTGCCACCCGAGCCGGTTCATGCCGGTCGCGGCTCGGCGCCCGAGCGGCTGGATCGGCAGGGCCGGCAGGGGGTAGTCGCTGCCGGCCGGATAGGACGGGTCGCCCGCCATGCCGCTGACACCGAAGTCACGGTCGACACGGTCATACCAGGGCTCGAGGTCCTCGTAGGTGAATGGCCAGTCGTCGCCGACGCCGTCGAGCGTGTGCGTGCGGAAGTCGGACGGCTTCAGCCGCGGCCACGCAGCCGCGTAGTGGATGGTTCCGCCGCCGACGGCGCAGAACATGAGCGGGTTGATCGCTGACTCGCTCGTATCGATCGGGTAGTCGGCGGGCATCTGGCGGACGTTCGGATTCATCGCCCAGCGCGAGCCCTGCAGCACGTCCCACTCGCGCTGCTCGCCCGGGAACGAGTCGGCCGACACCCAGCCGCCCTGCTCGAGGCAGGTCACGGCGATCCCGGCCTCGGCGAGGCGCTTCGTGACGACCGACCCGGACGCGCCGGCGCCGATCACGAGGACGTCGGCGACGTCAGCCATCGGGCGTGGGCACGTAGACCGGCCCGCGGTCGCGGACCGCGTCGAGCAGGCCATCGCGGAGGAACCACTCCGTCTCGCCGGCGAGGATCGGCGAGGGGCCCTGGCCGGGATATCCCATCCGCCGGCGCACGCCGGGGTGGAGGTAGTAGGCGGAGACGAGTGCGAACGCGGCCCGCTCGAACGTTTCCGGGCTGCGCTCGTGGAGCGCCTCGAGATCCTCCCAGCTCGCGCACGTGGCGAGATCGACGAGCGGCGCAACGAGCGAGGGATCGGCGGCGGTGACGCGGTCGAGCCATTTCCCCGTGGTGCCGACGTCGGCGGCCCTGGGCATCTCGTCGTCGGCCGGCACGAGCAGGTCGGCGATCACGGTCAGCCGCGCGCGGATGTCGTCGTCGACCACAGCTGACAAGCGTACAGGCGTCACCTCGCGCTGCTCGCCACGAAGCCGACGTTGCCCGCCCGCCGGCGGTCACAGGTGGGCGCGGTCGGTGTTTGACCGGCCGGGCCGACCGGGCATCACCCATCAACGATCGACGAGGAGACGCGATGGCCGACGAGAAGGATCCCTACGAGCGGCAGCAGGAAGCGCTCGACGACGCGGATGCCGAGACTCCGGATCCCGAGACGGAGCTCGAAGGCGAGGACGTCCGGCCCGGTGGCGACTCGACGCCGCAAAGCCCCTCGCGGGCGTAACACGAGCTCCGACCGCGACGGCGCGCCCGCAGGGCTCGGCAGCACGAGTGGCGTCAGCTCGACGCGGCCACCGTGGCGACGAGCAATGCGGCGTCGTCGTGGTTGGAGTGCTCGTCGAGCAGGAGCTCGAGCAGCTCGTCGCACAGCTCCTCAGGATCGGACGACCCGTTGCGACATGCCGTGACGAGTCGTTGCAACCCGGTCTCGATCGACTCGCCCCGCCGCTCGACCAGTCCATCGGTGTAGAGCACGATGGTCGCGCCGGCCGGGAGCGCCGTCTCGGAGCGCTGGTAGTCGGCGGGGAGTCCGAGCGGCGGTTGCCCGGTCGTCGGCAGCAGCGTCGTCGTTCCGTCTGCGAGGCGCCGCACCGGCGGAGGGTGACCGGCGCTCGCGTAGGACCAGGTCTGGCGGACCGGGTCGATCACCCCGTACAGCGCGGTGATGAGCGTGTCGTTCTCGAACAGCTGGACGACCTGATTCAGCCGGGCGAGGACCCGGTCCGCTTCCTGTTCCCCGAGCGCGAGCGCACGCAAGCTGAAGCGGGCGTCGGCCATGTCTGCGACTGCCGGGAGACCGTGTCCGGCGACGTCACCGATCGCGAGACCGAGGCGGCCATCGGGGAGCGGGACCGCGGCGTACCAGTCGCCGCCGACGACGGTTGGGCCGGCGGTCGCGACGTATCGAGTGGCCAGCGTGACGCCCGGGACCGATGGCAGCGAGGTGGGGAGGATCGCCTGTTGGAGGCTCTCGACCAGGTGGCGCTCTTCCTCCAGCTCCCGGACGACAGCGGCGGCCTGTTGCTCCCGGGCCGTGACGTCGATCGCGACACCGATGGTGCCGGTGGGTGCGCCGTCGGCGTCCACCGTGACCCGGCCTCGGCACTCGATCCAGCGAATGGAGCGATCGGGCCAGATGCAGCGGTGGAGAAGGACGTACGGACCCGGATCCGCAAGTGCGCGGTCTACCCGTCGGAGACACTCGGGCCGGTCGTCGGGGTACAGCGCGGCGACCCAGTCGTCGAACGTGCCACCGAATCCGCCGGGCGGCAGGCCGTGCAGCGCCTCGAGGCGGACGTCCCAGACGGTGGTGGCGGACGCCATGTCCCATGTCCACGTCCCGAGCTCGGCGGCCTCCAACGCGAGGATGAGTCGCTGTTCGACGACCGACGTCACGATGTCTCCCCCTCGCTGTTGATTGCCCTCAGCCCCGTGAGGGTGCGTCCGCTCGTGGTGCGGTGCCGCACGGGCGCCGCACCGGAATTGTCGCATTTCCATCAGTTGACGCGTACGAACGGGCTTGACACGATGCCGGGCGATGCGCCCGTGCCCTGATGGGCCCTGCCGGTGGCAGCGACGCGGCGCTGTTTGATCACCACGAAGGGCACCCAGATGACCGACTACGCAGTCACCAACCCGGCGACCGGCGAGCTCGTGAAGTCCTACCCGACGATGTCCGACGACGATCTGGCCGCAGCAATCGCGAAGGCCGACGACGCGCACCGCTCGTGGTCGCGCTCCACCACGGTGGCCGAGCGCGCGGAGCTCGTCCGCCGCGTCGGCGCGCTGCACACCGAGCGGCGCCAGGAGCTGTCCGAGATCATCGTCCGCGAGATGGGCAAGCCGATCGAGCAGGCCCTCGGCGAGGTCGACTTCTGCACCGCGATCTACGACTACTACGCCGACAACGCGGTCTCGTTCCTCGCCGACGAGTCGATCCCGCAGGACGACGGCTCGGCCTTCGTGCGCCGCAGCTCGATCGGCATCGTGCTCGGGATCATGCCGTGGAACTACCCGTACTACCAGGTGGCGCGCTTTGCCGGACCGAACCTGGCGATCGGCAACTCGGTGTTGCTCAAGCATGCACCGCAGTGCCCGGAGTCGGCTGCTGCGCTGGAGCAGATCTACCTCGACGCCGGGTTCCCCGAGGGTGCCTACGTGAACATCTACGCGAGCAACGAGCAGATCGCGAAGGCGATCGCCGACCCGCGCATCCAGGGCGTGTCGGTGACGGGCTCCGAGCGCGCGGGTGCAGCCGTCGCCGAGGTCGCGGGGCGCAACCTGAAGAAGGTCGTGCTCGAGATGGGCGGCTCCGACCCCTTCATCCTGCTCAGCGCCGACGATCTCGACAGCGTCGTCGAATCGGCGGCCGCCGCCCGGCTCGAGAACGCCGGGCAGGCCTGCAACGCCGCCAAGCGCTTCATCGTGATCAACGAGCTCTACCAGCCGTTCGTCGACAAGCTGACGGTGGCGCTGACCGCCGTCAAGGGTGGCGACCCGACGTCGTCCGACACCGGGATGGGGCCGCTCTCGTCGGCCACGGCGGCGGATCGCCTGGAGGACCAGCTGCGCCGCGCGGTCGCGCAGGGCGCGACGCTCGTCGCCGGCGGCGAGCGTGACGGCAACTTCTTCTCGAGCACGGTGCTGACCGACGTCAAGCCGGGCAACGACGCGTACCACGAGGAGCTGTTCGGCCCGATCGCGATCGTCTACCGCGTCGGGTCGGAGTCAGAAGCGGTCGAGCTGGCCAACGACACGCCGTTCGGCCTCGGCTCGTACCTGTTCACGACCGATCCCGACCAGGCGCTGCGCGTCGCCGACCAGATCGAGGCCGGGATGGTGTTCGTGAACGTCGTCGGTGCCGATTCGGCCGAGCTGCCGTTCGGTGGCGTCAAGCGCTCCGGCTTCGGTCGCGAGCTCGGCCGTTTCGGGGCCGAGGAGTTCGTGAACCGCAAGCTCGTCAGGATCGCCGGCTAGTGGCTCCGGGGCGCATCCGGCTCGCCCGGATGCTCCCCGATGCGCCTCAGGAGCAGAAAGTTCGTCCGTACGGGGGATGCGCGAACGCTTGCGGCGCGGCACGGGCGGTGTTAGCTTTTTACGTGCGGTTCCTCACAAAATGGATGCCGCAGTCTGTTGCTGCGCACCCGATCGCGCCGCCCGCACATCGCCCTCAACCTCTCGGGTCAGAGCACGCACCTGTCGACCGCGAACCTGCTGGTCGGTGACGACGCTTCAACCCGGAGGGACGACCTGTGGATACCGCATCGACGATCGAGCGCGCGGCGGAGGCCGCGCCGATGGGCCTGCGATGGAGACGGCGACTGGCATGCACGGCGCTCCTCGCCGCCGGAATCGCCGTGCTGCCGGGGACAGCCGCAGAGGCCGCGTCGCCGGTCCTGCTCGGCACCGCGGCGCAGAACGGCGTGCTCGCGGGTCAGGGTGTCACCAACACCGGCCCCTCAGTGATCTTCGGAAACGTCGCCACCCAGCCGGCCGCCGCCGTGACGGGCTTCCCGCCGGGGCTCGTGAACGGCGCAATCCATCGCGCGGATGCGGTCGCGCTGCAGGCGAAGTCCGACCTCACGACCGCCTACACCGACGCTGCGGGCCGCACGGGAGCGGCCGTTGGACCGCAGCTCGGAGGGCTCACGCTGACCGAGGGCGTCTACAACGGCGGCGCGCTCAACCTTACCGGCACGCTCACCCTGAACGGACCGGGCGTCTACATCTTCACAGCGTCGTCGTCGCTGATCACGGCAACGGGCAGCACGGTCAGCTTCATCAACGGCGCGAACCCGTGCGACGTGTACTGGCAGGTCACGAGCTCGGCCACGCTGAACGGCCCGGAGTTCGTCGGCAACGTGATGGCGCTGACCTCGATCACGGTCGGGAACGGCGTGCACGTCGCCGGCCGGCTGCTGGCGCGTAACGGCAACGTCACGCTCATCAACGACGTCATCAACGCGACGGCGTGCGGTGCCAGCGTGGTCGGCGGCGGCGGCGTCGGTGAGGCGCCGGCACCGCCCGGGACACCGGGTCCGGGCGGCGGTGCCCCGGGGCCCGTGGCCGGAGCGCCCGGCACCGCCAGGCCCGCCCGTCTGCGTCCGACGGCGAGCTTCGTCGGACCTTGCGGCGACCCCTTCTACGCGGCGCGGTTCAATAACCGCCTGTCGAACCGGACCGTGCGGTTCACCTTCACCTACACCTCGTACCCATCGGGCCGGGTGGTCAAGATCTCCCGCCGGGTGGCTCGGGGTCACACGTTCCGCACGAAGTACGTGCACGTGGTCGGATCGACGGTGCTGACCATCCGCGGCCCGGGCACACGGATCCTGCGACAGATCCGTGCCGCGCCGCCCGGCAACTACCGGCCCTGCTGACAGCTTCCATCGAGCGAGCCGCCGATCGTTGATCACAAGAGTCAACGATCGGCGGCTCGCCGCTATGCTCCACGACAGGACCGACGCAGCCGCGTGGGGGAGGATGGACGCCGATGACGGAGATGGACGGACCTGCAACGGCGCTGGCCAAGGCGATGCATCACCTGCACGGCGCCGATCACGAGCTGCGCATGTGTCTGACGCTGCTGCGTCAGGAGCGCCGGGACGTGCCCGAGACCATCGACGACGCGATCGCATTGCTCGCCGACGCGATCGCGACCCTCGAGACCGCTCCTGCCTGAGGCCTCGCGCCATGCCGCTCCCCCCAGGTCTGAAGCTGCGCCCGCCCGAGCAGCGTGACGCGGGCATCGTGGCCGAGCTCTCGAACGCCGAGACGATGGCTGCGATGGGACTGGCCGACACCACACCGGAGGAGCTGCTCGCGACCTGGAGCCAGCCGGAGTCGGAGGAAGGCCCCCGGGACGCGGTCGTCGTCGATGGCTCCGATGCGGTCACCGCCTACCTGCACGTGCGTGTCGACCCGGCCGGCCACGAGGTGTTCGGCTTCGCCGTCCTGCCGCTCGATGCCTCGGACGAGTTCGGAGACGCCATGCTGGCCGAGATCGAGAAGCGGGCGCGGTGGTGGCACGCGCGGGCCGGTGCCGACGGCGCGATCCTGCGGCTCGGTGCCCTCGACGCGCCGGGTGTCTGGCCCGCCGCGCTGGAGCGCGCCCGCTACCGGGTGGCGCGCCGCTTCCTGCTGATGCGCGCGCCGCTCCGCGAGCCTGTCGCGGCACCCCAATGGCCGCCTGGCGTGGTGCTCCGGCCGTTCGATCGGGAGACCGACGCGCGCGCAGTCCACGCGGCGCTGGCCGAGGCGTTCGCCGACCACTACGGGCCTCCGTTCGATCCGTTCGAGACCTGGTACCACCTGGTCTTCGTCCAGCCGATGTTGTTGTTCCGCGACGATCTCATGGTCGTGGCGTGGTCGGGTGACGACGTGGCGGGCGTCCTGGTCGGTGCGGCGAGCTCGCAGGAGGCGCCCGACGGCGGCTACGTCGCCGAGCTCGGCGTCCGCCGTGCGCATCGCGGCCGGGGGCTTGGCCGGGCGCTGCTGCTGGAGGCGTTCGGGCGGTTTCGTGAAGCTGGGCGGTCGGAGGTGCTGCTGCACGTCGACGCCGACTCGGAGACCGGTGCGACCGGCCTCTACCGCAGTGTCGGCATGGCCGAGCAGCGCATGTACGCCTCGTGGGATCCTCCGGCGCCGGGCTGACGTCTGACCCGGGACGCTAGCGGGGCCGGTCGCAGGCGCGCTCGCCGCGCGCCCTCACGAACGCGTCCCACGTGCTGCGATCGACCGGTGGCGCAGCGATCGGCTCCGGTGGCCCGGGGCGGATCCCGTCCAGCATCAGGTCGACGTGCCGGCGCCAGATGCCCGGGCCGTGCTCGCGCGTCTCGTCGACCAGCGTCGTGGTCGTGAACATGATCGCGGATGCGTCCTCGCGGGTCAGGTCGGCCCGGATCGTGCCGGCCGCCTGCCCGTCGGCGAGGAACTCGCCCACAAGCGCGCGCAGCTCGGTCCGCACCGGCTGCGCGGCCGGTGAGTCCCACGAGCAATGGCCCGAGACGCCGTGGTCGGCGAGCGCCTGGGCGAAGGAGCGGACGAACACGGCGAACCGCTCGCCCGGGGGCGCCTCCGCCTGGGCCTGGCGGGCGAGCAGGAGGGTCTGGTCGAAGAACGGCCGGGCGATCGCGTCGACCAGCTGGTCGCGGTCGGCGAAGTGCCGGTAGATCGTGCCGACGCCGACGCTGGCCCGGCGCGCGACATCGTGCATGCCGAACCGCGGGCCGTCGTGGGCGTACGCCTCGACGGCCGCATCCAGCACGCGCTGGCGGTTGCGGAGGGCGTCGCTGCGCGACATCAGGGAAGCCGCTCGCCGATCGCCAGCCCGGCCTCGGCCGGCGCGATCACCGACGCGTCGACCGCCATGGCGTCGAACTCGTGGGCGGTCGACAGGTCGGAGGGCCGTGCGGCGTGGCGGGCGGCGCGGCTCGGGATGAGGGCCGCGGCGAGGCCGGCGGCACCGAGCGCGGCGCCCATCACGACGAAGGCCACGACGTAGCCGCGCTCGTGCGGGACGGCGCCCGCCGCGACGCCGGCCACGATCACCGTCGAGACGATCTGGCTGCCGATCGAGCCGCCGATCGTCCGCACGTTGGCGTTCATACCGGTCGCGACGCCGGTCTGCGTGGCCGGGACGGCCTCGACGACCAGGTTCGACATGGCGGAGAAGGCGAACCCGATGCCGAGGCCGACGAGGCCCATCGCGACGTACACGTTCCACTCGCTGCCGTGCTCGGCGGCCAGGAACAGCATGCCGATCGCGCTGATCACCGAGCCGGCCACCAGCGGCACCTTGGAGCCGTAGCGCCGCGTCAGCCGACCGGTCGCGATGCCGGCGATCAGCATCGCCCCCGACATCGGCAGGAGGGCGAAGCCCGAGCGCGCGATCGACGCGTTGAACCCGTAGCCGGCGCTGCTGGGCGTCTGCAGGAAGACCGGGATCGCGATCATCAGCGAGTACATGCCGAAGCCGAACAGCGTCGCCGCGACGTTCGTCCACCAGACCGTCGGGATGCGCATCATCCGCACGTCGACCAGCGGCTGCTTCGAGCGCAGCTCGACCGCGATCCAGGCGATGAACAGCACGCCTGCGGCGGCGAACAGGCCCAGCACACGAGGCGACGTCCAGCCCCAGTTCTCGCCCTCGCTGACGCCGAGCAACAGCGCGACGAGCCAGCCCGACAGCGTCAGCGTGGCGGACACCGAGACCCGGCCGGGTGCCTTGATCGGCGATTCGGGGATCAGCACCATCGTCGCGACCATGGCGATCGCGGCCATGCCGCCCGGGATCCAGAACAGCCAGTGGAAGGAGAGGTTGTCGACGATCGGCCCGGCCAGCACGATCGCGAAGCCCGCGCCGATGCCGATGATGGCGGAGATCAGGCCGATCGCGCCGGCGATGCGCTCGCGCGGCAGCTCGTCGCGGATGATGCTGAACGCCAGCGGGAAGATGGCGCCGCCACCGCCCTGCACGATGCGGGCCACGATCATCACGGAGATCGAGTTGGTGGTGGCGGCCACGACGGAGCCGACGACCAGCGACGCGAGCACGATCACGAGCATTCGCTTCTTGCCGAACATGTCGCCGAGCCGCCCGAGGATGGGCGTCGCGACCGAGGCCGACAGCAGGTAGGCGGTCAGGACCCACGTGACGGTCGACTGCGTGGTGTGCAGGTCGCGGCCGATCGTCGGGAGGGCCGGGACGACCAGCGACTGCAGGAGGATGTAGGCGAGCGCGGCGAGCGAGAGGACGCTCAGCGTGAGCGTGGGCCGGGCAGCGGGGCGATGTGCGGCAGCGGGGGTCATGGGGGCCTTGATCGGGGCAGAGGGGTGGCGGAGCCGCCGGAGTGTAGCGGAATCGGAATCCGGTTCCGTTTAGTATCGGCGGAGCGGCTGCCGGCTAGGTCGAATGCGGCACGAACCGGTAGCCGACGCCCGCTTCCGTGACGATCGTCGCGTGCTCCCCGGGGCCGGGATCGATCCGCCGGCGCAGCTGCGAGACGAACACGCGGATGTTGGTGCTCTCGGCCGCATCCGGATCGCCCCACACCTCGGTCGCGATCATCCGGTGGGTGAGCACGCGGTTCGGGTGGCGTGCGAAACAGACCAGCAGGTCGAACTGCGTCGGCGTCAGCGTGAGCGGCCGTTCGCCGACCGAGGCCTCGCGCCGCAGGAGGTCGATGCGGATCGTGCCCCGCTCGATCACCGTCGCCTCGAGCGGCGCGGCGCGCTCTCCGTGCCGCAACGCGGTGCGCACGCGCGCGAGCAGCTCGGGGACGGAGAACGGCTTCGAGATGTAGTCGTCGGCACCGCGATCCAGCGCGCGCACCTTGCTCGCGTCGTCGCCGTGCGCCGACACGACGATGACCGGCAGCGTCGGCGCGAACGTGCGGATCCGGCGGAGCACCTCGAAGCCGTCGATGCCCGGCAGCCCCAGGTCCAGCAAGACGAGGTCGGGTGCCAGCGACGCCGTCCTCGCGACCGCCTGCTCGCCCGACGTGACGGCGGAGACCGTGTAGCCGTGCGACTCGAGCGCCGTCTGCAGCGCCCGCAGGATCGTCGGCTCGTCGTCGACGAGCAGGATCTTGACCTCACGCGCCAACGCGCTGCCCCCTCGCGCCCGGCAGCGTGACGACGAACGTCGCGCCGCCCCCGGGAGTCGTCTCGATGTCCAGCGTGCCACCGTGCGCCGCCACGAAGCCGCGCGAGATCGCGAGGCCGAGACCCGAGCCGGCTCCCCGCACGCCCGGTCGCGAGCGCTTGTACGGCTCGAAGATGCGGAGGCGCTCGGGCTCGGGCACCCCGGGGCCATGATCGATCACGCGGATCACGACGGCATCGGCGGCCGTGGACGCCTCGATCCTGATCGGCGCGGCGCCCGGCGCGTAGCGGGCGGCATTCTGCAGCAGGTTCACGAGCACCTGGCGGACGAGCGTCTCATCCACGTCGAGGATGGCGTCGTCGGACGGCAGCTCGACCTCCAGCCGCTTCCGGTCGATGCCCCCGCCGGCGGCGGCGATGGCGTCGTCGACGAGGTCGTCGAGCGGCACCGGGTTGCGTTCCAGCTCGAGGCTGCCGCTCTCGATGCGCGACAGGTCGAGCAGGTTCGTGACGAGGTGCGACAGGCGGTCGACCTCCTGCTCGACGTCCGCGAGCAGCTGGCGCCGGCGCTCCGGCGCGATGTCCTCGGTCTGGAGGGTGGCGGCGGTCGCCTTGATGGCGGTCAGCGGCGTGCGCAGGTCGTGGGAGACGGACTGCAGCAGCACGGTGCGCAGCCGGTCGGTCTCCTCCAGTGCGCGGCGCCGGACGCGCTCCTCGCCGAGCCGGGCACGGGTCAGCGCGAGCGCGACCACGCCGGTGAAGGACTCCAGGAACTTCTCGCGATCGGCGCCGAGACTCCGCGTCCCGGGATCCGCCACGACGAAGCCGAACGCGGTGTCGATCGTGGTGACCGGAAACGCCGCCGGCCTGCCGGGCTCGCGCAGCGCGACCAGGCGACCCGACGGGTGCGTGGAGTCGCCCAGCAGATCGCGGGCCACCTGCTCGGCGGCGTCCGACTCGCCCGCCCGGGCGACGAGCTGATCGGGCCCGGCGACCGTCAGCAGGCAGACCCCGCGCAGCCCGAGCGAGTCGGACAGCTGGACGAGCGCGCTGCGCAGCGTCACGGCGGCCTCGGCGTTCTGGATCAGCTCGATGGTGAGTGCCTGCATCAGGGTTGCGTCGGCCGCGCGGCGGCTCGCCAGCTGGCGCGCCTCGCGCAGCCGCGCCAGCACGATCCCGCCGCCGACGGCGAGCACCAGGTAGACCACGAAGGCGACCACCGCCGCCGTCGACTGGATGGTCGGCGAGTGGTACGGGTGCGTGAAGAAGAAGTTGAACGCGAGCCC
>JBBQFB010000094.1:0-14375 GCA_038321545.1 Gaiellales bacterium | reverse complement strand
GGGGGGGCGGGGGGGGGCCGGCCCCCCCCTTACCTAACACGGGGGGGGGGGGGGGACCCCCTTTTGGCCCCCACACCCCCCCGGGGGGGGGGGGGGGGGGGCCAATGGAACGCGACGAACATCACGGGCACTGCGCTGCTGGTGGTCGTTGCAGCGTGGGTGATCTGGAACCTCGTTGACGCGCCGACCCAGGTCGTGCAGGTCGCGATCCTGGGTCTCTGCAACGGCGCCCTGTACGCGCTGATCGCGCTCGGTTACACGCTCGTCTACGGCATCATCGAACTGATTAATTTCGCCCACGGCGATCTCTTCATGCTCGGCTCCATCTTCGCCGCGGTCATGATTTCCGACGTGTTCGGACAGGAGCACTCGAACCCGGCCGGGTGGGCCGCGTTCGCGGTCACCTTCGTCTTGGCGATGGCCTTCTGCGGGTCGATCAACGTCGCGGTCGACCAGCTCGCCTACCGGCGGCTCCGCAAGGCTCCCAAGCTGGCGCCGCTGATCACCGCGGTCGGCGTGTCGTTCATCTTCCAGAACGTCGGCATCCTCTGGAACGGCTCGGCGCCGAAGTCGCGCAACTCGGTGCTCCCGGGCGGCGGTCTGACGATCGGCGCGATCTCGGTGCCGTGGACCTACCTGTTCACGCTCGGGATCACGGTGCCGCTGCTGATCGCGCTCACCTACATCGTGCAGAAGACCCGGCAGGGCAAGGCGATGCGCGCGACGGCACAGGACGCGGATGCGTCACGCCTGATGGGCATCAACACGAACCGGACGATCGCCTTCACGTTCGCCCTCGGCGGCGCCATGGCCGGCGCGGCGTCGATCATGTACCTGCAGACGAACGGCACCACGCGGTACGACGCCGGCTTCCAGCTCGGCCTGATCGCGTTTACCGCCGCGGTTCTCGGCGGCGTCGGCAACCTTACGGGCGCCGTGCTCGGCGGTCTGCTGATCGGCCTCATCCAGGGCCTCAACGACGGCGCACCGCACGGCCTCGGCCAGGAGTGGTCGCAGTCGGTCGTGTTCACCATCCTGATCATGCTGATGGTCTTCCGGCCAGCCGGCATTCTCGGTTCTCAGACCATGGAGAAGGTCTGACATGGCTGCCGTGAACCTCGATCCGGCCAAGGCACCGCGCCGCAAGTTCGGCGGCTACCTGCAGCCGGCCGTGTTCCTGATCATCGGCCTGTTGGTGCCGACGATCGTCACCAACGTCTCGACGTTCCAGGACCGCTGGCTGCCGCTGACGACGATGGTGCTGTGCGCCATCTTCGTGATGTTCACGCTCGGCCTGAACATCGTCGTCGGCTATGCCGGTCTGCTCGACCTCGGCTACGTGGCGTTCTTCCTGTTCGGCGCGTACACCGCCGCCTGGTTGATGTCCGACTTCTTCTATCAGATCGATCCCGGCATCCACATCTGGTCGGCCGCGTTGCCGGCCTCGCCGGGCATCAACATCTCGTTCTGGCTGGTGCTCCCGGTCGCAGCCCTCGTGGCGGCGATCGCGGGCGTGATCATCGGCGCCCCCACGCTGCGCCTGAAGTCCGACTACCTCGCACTCGTCACGCTCGGCTTCGGCGAGATCTTGCCGCAGGCCTTCCGCAACGGCGAGTCGATCAAGGGCTTCAACCTGTCGAACGGCACCAAGGGCATCGCCCCGGTGAACGCCCTCGACATGCGGTGGTTGTCGTGGACGGGTGCCGTGGCCGACAAGATCAACGTCTTCGACTACACGACGCGCTACTACGTGATCTTCGCCCTCTGCCTGCTGTTCGTGCTCGTCTCGATCCGCCTGCGCGACGGCAAGCTGGGACGGGCGTGGCTCGCGATCCGCGAGGACGAGCTGGCCGCCAGCCTGATGGGCGTGCCGCTGATGCGGACGAAGCTCTGGGCGTACGCGGTCGGTGCCGCGGCCGGCGGGATCGGCGGTGCGTTCTACTGCGTGTCGCTCGGCGGTGTGAACGTGGACACGTTCAACTTCCAGTTCTCCGTGATCGTGCTGTGCATGGTGATCCTCGGCGGCATGGCGAACGTGTACGGCTGCATCCTCGGCGCGGTGATCCTGACCTGGGTCAACTACACCGGCATGAAGGAGATCGGCAACGCCGTCAACAACACGTTCGGCACGACGATCGAGATGCCGCACTACCAGTTCCTGATCTTCGGCTTCGTGCTCGTGCTGATGATGCTCTTCCGGCGCGACGGCATCCTGCCGGCCGCCCGGCAGAAGCAGTCCCGCGAGCTCGACGAACAGCTCGAGAAGATCGGCACCACCGAGGAGGCGGCGACATGACCGACCTGCTGCTCGATGCCAGCCAGGTCCGCGTCGAGTTCGGCGGACTGGTGGCCGTCAACGACGTCGACTTCACGATCCCGGTCGGATCGATCGTCGCCCTGATCGGCCCCAACGGGGCCGGCAAGACGACGTTCTTCAACGTGCTCACCGGGCTCTACAAGCCGACGTCCGGCACGGTGATGTTCGACGGGAAGGCCGTCGCCGGCCGCGCTCCGCACCAGATCGCGTCGCTCGGCCTGGCCCGGACGTTCCAGAACATCCGCCTCTTCGGCACGATGACCGCTGCGGAGAACGTGATGGTCGCCATGCACCCGCACCTCAAGGGCGGCCTCTGGCAGACCATCATCGGGACGCCCGGCCAGCGGCGCGAGGAGGCCGAGGCGCGTGAGACGGCGCGCGGGCTGATCGAGTTCTGCGGCGTCCGGGGCGACGCCGACGAGTTCGCGAAGAACCTCTCCTACGGCGACCAGCGCCGGCTCGAGGTGGCGCGCGCGCTCGCACTGCGTCCGAAACTGCTCCTGCTCGACGAGCCCACGGCCGGCATGAACCCGCAGGAGTCCGACGACTTCATCGCGTTCGTCCGCCGCGTCCGCGACGAGAAGAACCTCACCGTGCTCCTGATCGAGCACGACATGAAGGTCGTCATGGGCGTCTCCGAGCGCATCACGGTGCTCGAGTACGGCTCGAAGATCGCCGAGGGCACGGGCGACGAGATCCGGACGAACGAGCGCGTTGTCGAGGCGTACCTCGGCAAGGCCGCGACCCACGGAGCGTCCTCATGAGCACCAACGGCGGCGACACCCGCGTCCCGATGCTGTCCGTGGAGAACATCCACGTCTACTACGGCAACATCGCAGCCGTGAAGGGCATCTCGCTCGAGGTGCAGAAGGGCGAGATCGTCACGCTGATCGGCTCCAACGGGGCCGGCAAGTCGACGACGATGCGGGCCATCTCCGGCCTGGTGTCGCCGCGGCGCGGTGCGATCACGTTCGAGGGCCGCAAGATCAGCGGCATGCCCGGCCACCAGGTGACGGCGCTCGGCATCTCGCAGTCGCCGGAGGGCCGTCGCATCTTCGGCCGCATGACCGTCGACGAGAACCTCGATCTGGGCGCCTTCCTGCGCAACGACAAGGACGGCATCCTCGAGGACCGGGACAAGGTCTACGACCTGTTCCCGCGGCTCAAGGAGCGCGTGCACCAGAAGGCGGGCACGCTCTCCGGCGGCGAGCAGCAGATGCTGGCGGTGGCACGGGCCCTGATGGGCCGGCCCCGCCTGCTGATGCTGGACGAGCCCTCGATGGGTCTCGCCCCGCTGCTGGTCGAGCTGATCTTCGACACCATCCGCCAGATCCGCGAGCAGGGCATGACGATCCTGCTCGTCGAGCAGAACGCCCTCGCGGCGCTCGACGTCGCCGACCGAGCCTACGTGCTCGAGTCGGGCATCATCAAGCAGACCGGCAAGGCCTCCGACCTCGCGCAGTCGGACGATGTCCGCAAGGCCTACCTGGGCGGTTAGACCTGACGGTGGGGCGTTCGGGCTCGGGCCCGGGCGCCCCATCGGCTACCTCGCGATCTCGACCACTCGCTCGGCGGCGTCGATGAGCACCGGGTCGTGCGTCGCGCAGACGATCGCCGTGCCGGATCGGGCCTCGGCGCGCAGCAGGGCCGCGACGCGCTCGGCGTTCGCCTCGTCCAGCTGGCTGGTCGGCTCGTCGAGCAGCACCAGCGGCACGTCGGCGCCGAGCGCGCGGGCGATCGCCACCCGTTGGCGCTCACCGCCCGACAGGTCGCGCACCGGACGGCCCAGCACGGGCTGCAGGTGCAGCGCGGCGAACAGCTCGGCGGCGCGCTCCGGTGCCGGTGCGAGACCGCGCAGGCTGCGTCCGAGAGCGACGTTCGCCTCGGCGTCGAGCGCCTCCGCGAGCCCGCCGCCCTGCATCGCGAAGGCGACCGTCGAGCGGCGCTGCACGGCCCGCGCCGTGCGGTCGCCGATCACGGGCCGGCCGGCGACGGTGACGACGCCCGCCGCAGGCACCTCGAGGCCCGCAAGCGTCCGCAGGAGCGTCGTCTTACCCGATCCCGAACGGCCGTACAGCACCGTCAGCGCGCCGCCTGCGAGATCGAGCGTGACCACGCTCGGCACGTGCTCGTGGCTGACGGCGGCGAGCGTGGCGACGACCGGGCCGGGTGCCGCATCGCTCGCAGCGGCCAGCACCGCGGCAACGACCGGCGCCGGTACCTCGCCGGCGGGACGGAGCACGACGGCACCGTCCTCGTCGGTGGCGTTCGCCGTCAGCCCGAGACGACCGCGCAGCTCGCCGGGGAGCCGGAGCCAGCCGCGGTCGTCGATCACCAGCGCTCCCCCCTCCTCCGACACGCGCCCATCGCGCACGTGCACGACGCGGTCGGCGATCCGCGCCGCGCCGGGGTCGTGCGAGACAACCAGCAGCGTCGCGCCCGTGCGGGTCGCGAGCGAGACGAGCAGGTCGTAGACGATGTCGGCCGACGCGCGATCGAGCTCGCCGGTCGGCTCGTCGGCCAGGATCACCGGCGGCTCGTGGGCCACGGCGGCGCAGATCGCGACCCGCTGCAGCTCTCCGCCGGAGAGGGTCAGCGGCAGCCGGCCGGCGACGTCGGCCAGCCCGACCTCGTCCAGCAGCGTCCGGGCTCGGCGGCGCGCCTCGAACGACGTCACGCCACGAAGGCGAAGGCCCAGGGCGACGGCCGAGACGCAGTCGATCTCGGAGGGAACGCCTGCCAGCGCGCGCTGCACGACGAGACCGAGCGTCGCCCGCCGGTAGGCCGCCAGCTGCGCGCCGCGCAGCTGGCCGAGCTCGTGGCCGGCCACCGCTGCGCGCCCCGCACTGGGCCGCTGATCCCCCGCCAGCACGCGCAACAGCGTCGTCTTGCCCGCGCCGCTCGGCCCCTGCACGAGCACGCGCTCGCCGGCCGCCACGTCGAGCGACAGGCCGCGCAGGGCGGCGACGTCGTGCTCGCGCCCGCGGTAGACGCAGAACAGGTCGCTGACGGAGATCACGATCCGGCTCCGGCGGGCCGGGGCGGCAAAGGTTGCCGGAGGGCGAGCTGCGCCGCGATGCCGACGGCCACCAGCGCGGCCGCTGTGATCGCGAGCACGACGCCGGCGATGGCCGCGGCGGAGCCTGCCGCAGCCAGCGGCGGCACGGGTGCGGCGCCCGTGGCCGTGACGGCCACGAGGCGCGTGACGGCCTGCGTCAGGATGACGCCGCAAACCACGCCGGGGACGATTGCCAGCAGCACCAGGGCGCCCGTCCGGACCGCCAGCAGCCGTCGCAGCGCGCCGGGCGTCGCACCGTCGGCCTCCAGCGTGAGCAGGTCGTCGGCGCCGCTCTGCAGGTCGCTGCGCACCACGAGCGCGACAGCCACGACGGCCACGGCGGCGGCGGCCAGCGCGGCGAGCAGCAGCAGTGCCGCGGCGCCGCGGGCCAGCGGATCGGCGACCAGCCGTGCCTCCTCGTCGGCGCGCACGCGCAGGACGAGGCGGTTGAACGGCGCGGCGCGAACGGCCGCGTCGACGCGACCGCCGCCGCCGAGCCAGACCTCGCCCGGCGTGCCCGATCCAGGCTGGTCGTTGTCCAGCGACCGCTGCAGCGCGGTACCGCCGGTGACGACGAAGCGTGTTCCGGCGGTCGGAAAGCGGTCGAGCGTCCCGACGATCCGGCCGCGCAGGCTCGTCTCACCCGCCACGTCGATGTCGATGCCACCGCCACGGGCGGCGGCCGCGGTGATGGGATCGACGATCACGGGCAGCGTGCGCCCGTCGATCGGCTGCGCTGCGCGGACGATCGCCGAGCCACCGTCCAGGCCGCTCTTGATGTCGAGCCGCCCGCCGATCAGATCGATCGTGGCGTCCTGCGCGACCCAGCCCTGCAGGTCGAGCGGCAGCGGGCCGCCCGGCTCGGCGACCACGGCGCGCAGACCGATCGCGACCTGGCGCTTCTCGACCTCGGTGGCGCCCTCGCCGATGTGGTGCAGGATCGCCGAGATGCCGCTCTGCGTCTCGCGGATCAGCAGGCCGACGAACCGGCCGCCGCGGAAGTCGGCCGGGACCGGCCCGGGCACCTTGAACGCCCGTTGGACGCCGTCGGGGCGAGCCAGGATGGCGGAGACATCGAGCGTCTCGGTGCCGGTCGCGTCGAGCCGCAACGACGTGATGTCGGCGGGCAGCTCGGTGCCCGCGACGGGGAACCGGTCGTCGCCGAGCAGCCGCTGCAGCGTGGCCGGCGACGCGTCGCTGCGGAACCGCGCGATCTGCGGCAGGGTGGCCGGATCGAGGCCGACGAGCTGCACCGGGTCGGGCGCCGTGCCCGCCGTGCGGACGACCGCCGACCGTCGCACGACCATCGTCGCGATGCCTCCGGCTGCGAGCGCGCGGTACTGCTCGAGCGAGGCGACATCGAGCGGCAACGCCAGGCTCGGGCCCGTCGTCAGGCGCGCGTCGAGCGGCACCACGAACGCCGCCTGGTCGGCCGCACCGGCGCGCAGCGTCGACCGGTAGGCGGTCGCGAAGATGGCCAGCGCGCACGCCGCGACCAGGAACGCCACCGTAGCCAGCGGCCGGGCCGGGCGCCGGAGCGCGTCGGCGATGCCGACCCGGGCCAGGGCGGCCCGCGAGGGTGCGATCCGCTGCAGGCCGGCCAGCGCCGGGGCGACGAGACGCATCGCCGCCAGCCCGCCCGCGCCGGCGACGAGGGCCGGCAGCAGCGCGAGCAGCGGATCGTCCTGGTCGCCGAGCCGCGCGGCCGTCGCACTGCCGCGCGACGCGGCCAGCAGCGCAACGGCGGCCAGCACCACCGCCGCGATGTCGGTCGCCCGGATGCCCTTGCGGAGCGGCCCCTCGGACGTCCGGAGGATGCCCGCGAGCAGCAGCCACAGCGCGACGATGAGCACGATCAAAGCCAGCAGCGCATCGCCGCCGAGAGCGTCGCGGACCAGCTGCCCGCCGTCGACGCCTTCGTGGCTCGCCACCGCGTACGCCGCGGCGAGGCCACCGGCAACGCCCGGCACGAGCCCGGCGAGCACCGGCCATCCTGCCTCGGCGGCCGTGAACCCCAGCGACTGCGCACGCGAGGCACCGCGGCGCGCGAGCAGGGTGCGGGCCTCCCGGTGATCATCGCGCAGCCCCAGCGCCGCCAGCGCCACGAATGCCGCCAGCACGGCCACCAGCTGCCCGCCGACCAGCAGCAGGCGGCGCGACGAGGCCCGCGCCCGAGCCGAGGCGCCGACGAGCGCGTCGTCCGGCGCCGTCAGCGCCATCCCCGCCCGCTCCGCGTCGTCCGCGGCAACGGCCGTGGCGCGGAGCAGCGTGCCGAGACCGGCGATCCGCAGCGCCTGCGGATCGAGGCCGGCGACCCAGCCGTAGCTGCGCTGGATCAGGATCACCGGCTCGTGGTGGTCGAGCCCCTCGAGATCCGACGTCAGGAGCACGGGCGTCTCGGGCCCTGGATCGAACGTGCCGGCCAGCACGACCGGGTCGGTCAGCACGGCCCGCCCGACGATCGAGATGCCGAGCTGGGGATCGAGGTCCGGCTGCTGCGCTCCGATCAGCAGCACCTCGCAGGTGCCACCGGCGCACGGCTTCGGCAGCCGTCCCGAGATCAGACGGACGGCGGTGGCCGCGTCCTGGGCGGCCGCCAGCCGGAACACGCCGCCCTTCCCGTCGGACAGCACGCGGAGCATGATCTGGGCGCGCGTCGGGCCGGTATGGAGCTGGGCCAGCGCGGCGCGCGCGGTGCGGTCGAGCGCCGGCAGGTCCTCCGTGCTCTGCGACCGGGTGACCGTTGCCGAGCGGTCGCCGGGAGGCAGATCCGAGATCGCCTGCCGCAGCGCCAGGTCGCCCGCCAGGGTGCGGATCGCGAGCGTCGCAACCAGCGCAGCGGCGGCCAGCGCGACGCCGAGCGCCGTCAGCAGCCCGCGGCCGGGTCGCCGCCGCAGGCGCGCGACGGCGAGGACCAGCACGACCATCATCCGGCGGCCGCGTGCCGGGCGCGGTGGGCCCGGACCTTGTGGCGGTTCCCGCAGATGCGCATCGAGCACCAGGTGCCCGTGCGGCTGCGCGAGTGGTCATAGAAGACCCACCGGCAGCGCTCGTTCCGGCACGCCTTCATGCGGTCCCAATGGCCGTCGTGCATGGCGTCGGCGATCGCCGCCAGCACCGTCCCGAGCACCTCGTCGGCGCCCTCCGCCTCGACCACGATCGGCGCCGCGTCACCGGCGAACGAGACGTGCAGGCCGCTCCGGCGGGCCTGCTCCGCGAGCAGCGCCTCGCTGTCCACCGGCGGGCCGTCGTTGTGCGTCGCCGCCAGCCCGCGCAGCGCCTCGCGCACGGCGCGGACGCGCTGCAGGTCGGCGTCGTCGACGAGGCCGGGGTCGGGCAGCCCGAGCTCGAGGCAGACGCGCTGGAACGTGGCGGCGTCGGGCAGGTACTCGCGGGCGTGCAGGTGGTTGACGGTGTTGATCAGCCGCCGTGCCCGTTCGAGGGGCGCGGTGGGCGCAGGTTCGCAGTGGCCGAGGTCCTCATACATAACCGGCTACGGACAATAGACGGTTTGTCCGACACCGTCCAGTCGACTTAGACGGTTTCGGTATGCGACCGGGCGGAGCCGGTTCGGTCGGGGTGGAGCATCAGGTGCCAGCGCACCAGCACGCCCTCCTCGCCGCGGTGGAACGCCCGCGCGTGCTGCCAGGCGGCGCGATCGGCCATGGTGGCGCGCTCGCGCTGCCGCAGGTGCTCGCCCCACGACTGGACGACGTAGCTCTCGATCACCCGGCTCGGGTCGTTGAGGTCGTGCCAGACGCCGTGCCGCACCGCGCCGTCCCGCCGCCGCGCTCGCCGCAGGTCGGCCATGGCGGCAGCGAAGGCGACCCGGTCGGCGGGGTCGATCAGCCACTCCGCCGTCACCATCACCGGCCCGTCGTCGAAGTCCGGCGCATCCGCGATCTGCGGCTCGGGGAACTGCACCGGCGTCATGTCGGAGCCCGACGCGCCGGCCAGCGAGAACCGCACGGCGAGCAGGTTCGAGGCCACCACGACGCCCGCCGCGGTCAAGAGCGCGACGCGCACGCCGGCCACCGTCGCGAGCGTGCCCCAGACGATCGCACCGACGGCGATTGCGAGCTGGAAGACGAGCGTGTAGACGGCCAGGCCGCGACCGCGCACCCACGACGGCAGCGCGTTCTGCGCCGCCAGGTTGAAGCTCGACATCACGCCCATCTGCCCGATGCCGGCGACCGCCATCAGGACGTAGATCGGGGCCGGGTCGGTGAACACCCCGAGGCCGGCCAGCAGCGCCGCCATCGCGACCGACGACATCGCCACCAGCGCATCGAGCGAGACCCGCTTGCGGACGCGCGGGACGATGAACGTGGCCGCGACCGCGCCCGCGCCGAGCGCGCCGAACAGCAAGCCGTATCCCGCCGGGCCGAGGTGCAGGCGCGTCCGGCCGATGGTGGGCAGCAGCGCGAACAGCGCGCTCATGCCGAAGATGAACGCTCCCGACCGGACGAGCACCGACTGCAACCCGGGTGCGAACCGCAGGTACCGGAGTCCGGCCCGCATCGCACCGGCGATGTGCTCGGCCGGCAGGTGGTGCTCGTCGGGCGGCCGGCGCCAGCGCCAGATGACGAAGATCTGCCCGAGGAACGACACGGCGTTGAGCGCGAACACGGCCCCCACCCCGGCGGCGGCGACCACGAGGCCGCCGATCGCCGGCCCGATCGCCTGGGCGGCGGTGAACGCGGTCCCGTTCAGCACCAGCGCCTGCGGCAGGTCCTCGTGCGGCACCAGTTCCGGCACGATCGCCGCCCAGACGGGCATGTTCAGCGCCGCGCCGATGCCGAGCAGGAACGTCAGGAACAGCAGCGCCGGAATGGTCGCGAGATCGAGGAACGCGACGGCCGCGAGCACGGCCGCAACGATCGCCATCCACACCTGCGCGGCGATCAGCAACCTCCGCCGGTCGAGCACGTCGGTGAGCGCGCCGGCGGGCAGCGCGAGCAGGAAGGTGGGCGCGGCCGAGGCGAACGCGAGCAGCGACACGACGGCCGCCGACGTGGTCAGATCGGTGATCAGCCAGGCGGCGCCGATGCCATGCATCCACGTGCCGAGGTTCGACGCCAGCGACGCGAACCACAGCCAGCGGAAGACGGGGTGCCGGAACGGGGCGAACGTGCCCCCGGGAGCGAGCTCAGCCGCCACTGGAGCGGAACGCGACGTCGATCGGCAGGTGCGCGGTGGTGCGCAGGATCGCCTTCGCCAGCTGCACCGTCGCGGCCGGCGCCGCCGCGATCTCGGCGGCCAGCGCCAGCGCGTGGCCGCGCAGGTCGGCCAGCGGCACGACGTCGCGCACGAGGCCGTGCCCGTGCGCCTCGGCGGCCGACAGCCGCCGGCCGGTCAGGATCAGGTCGGCCGCCAGCGACGGCCCGAGCCGGCGCGGGAGCCACTGCAGCCCGCCGGACGACGGCAGGATGCCGAGGCCGACCTCGGTCAGCCAGAACTCGACGTGGTCGGCCGCGACCACGAGATCGCAGGCCAGCACCAGCTCGAAGCCGCCGGCGACGGCCGGGCCGTCGACCGCCGCGATCACCGGCTTGTGCAGGTCCCACAGCTCGGTGAAGCCCGCCCAGCCGCCGGGCGTCATGCCCACGTCGTCGCCACCGATGGCGGCCGCCTTCAGATCCCAGCCCGCCGAGAACGCGCGGTGGCCGCCGCCGATCAGCACGGCGACCGCGAGGGCGTCGTCGTCGCGGAAGCCGGTGAAGGCCGCGTACAGCGCATCGGCGAGTGACTGGTCGATCGCGTTCACAGGGGGGCGGTCGAGGACGATCTCGAGCACCGCCCCGTGGCGCTCGGTCCTGACGGGCGCAGGCATGCCGATATTATGCTGCCGCGATGCTCGATCTCGTCATCCGGGGTGGCCGCGTGGTCGACGGCACCGGTAGTCCGTGGTTCGGCGGCGACGTCGCGGTGCAGGACGGCCGCATCGTCGCGGTCGGCCAGGTGGAGGGTCCGGCGAGGCAGACGATCGCGGCCGACGGCCTCGTGGTGTGCCCCGGGTTCACCGACATGCACACGCACTCCGACCTGCAGCCGCTGGCCCACCCGGAGCACGCGATGAAGCTCCGCCAGGGTGTGACGCTCGACGTGATCGGCCAGGACGGGCTGAGCCTCTCCCCCGCCCGCCGCGACACGCTGGCCGACCTGCGCGCCATGCTGGTCGGCTGGAACGGCGATCCCGACGGCATCGACTGGGGCTGGCGATCGGTCGCCGAGTACCTGCAGCGGTTCGACGGCACCACGTCGGTGAACGTCGTAACGCTGGTCGGCCACGGCACCTTGCGTCTACAGACGGTGGGAGCCGACGACCGGCCCGCGACGCCGAACGAGCTGGGCGAGATGCGGCGCCTCCTCCGCGACGCGCTCGCCCAGGGTGCCGCAGGCCTGTCCGCCGGGCTCACCTACGCGCCCGGCATGTACGCGGACGACGACGAGCTGGTCGCGCTCTGCACCGTCATGCGCGGCACCGGCGCCGCCTACACGCCGCACCACCGCAACTACGGCGCGCACGCCATCGAGGCCTATCGCGACTCGATCGAGATCGCGCGGAAGGCCGGCGTGCCGCTGCACCTGTCGCACTGCCACCTCGGCTTCCCGGCCAACCGGGGCCGGGCGGGCGAGCTGCTGCAGATGATCGACGCGGCGCGCACCGACGGCGTCGAGATCACGCTCGACACGTACCCGTACCTGGCCGGCTCGACCTACCTTCACGCGTTCCTGCCGGGCTGGGCGATGGAGGGCGGCGCCAGCGCGACGATCGCCCGGCTGCGCGATCCGGATCTGCGCGAGCGGCTCCGCCACGAGCTGGAGGACGTCGGCACCGACGGCCATCACGGGGTGCCGATGGACTGGACGCTGGTCGTCACCGGCGGTCGCTCGATCGCCGAGCGCGCCGAGGCGGCGGGCCGCCGACCGGTCGATGTCTACTGCGAGCTGTGCGCCGACGGCAACCTCGGCCTGTCTGCCACGCACCACGTCGGCAACGAGGAGAACGTGCGCGCGATCATGCAGCACCCGTGCCACACCGGCGGCTCGGACGGCATCCTGGTCGGCGACCGCCCGCACCCGCGCGGCTGGGGCACGTTCCCGCGCTACCTGGCCGTGTACGTGCGCGATCTCGGGCTGCTGCGGCTGGAGGACGCCGTCCGCCGGTTCACGTCGCTCCCCGCGCGCATCCTGCGGCTGCCGGATCGCGGTCTGCTGCGGCCGGGCATGGCGGCCGACATCGTCTGCTTCGACGCCGACGCGGTCCGCGACACGGCCACGTTCGAGCAGCCGCGGTCGGATCCGGTCGGGATCCCGCACGTGGTCGTGAACGGCGTGCAGGTGATCGCGGACTGCGTGCACACGGGTGCGACGCCCGGTCGTGGGTTGCGCAGCGGGGTCGCCTGACCGGCCGTCTCAGGCCGCCAGTTGCCCCACCGCCGCGCACGCCGCGACGACCATCCAGGGCGGTGCGCGCAGCACCGCCAGCAGGCCGAGCGCCGCGAGCACGATCGCCACGTCGCCGAGATCCCCCACAGCGGTGGAGAGCAGCGGCCGGTACAGCGCCGCGACCAGGAGCCCGACGACGGCGGCGTTCACGCCTGCCAGCACCGCCGCGCTGCCAGGGCGCGTGCGCAGCAACGTCCAGAACGGCGCCACGCCGACCACCAGCAGCAACCCGGGCAGGAAGATCGCGACCAGCGCGAGGCTGCCACCGAGGGCGCCGTTCGGCTCGGATTGCTGGACGGCGCCGAGGTAGCCGGCGAACGTGAACAGCGGGCCGGGGACGGCCTGCGCGGCGCCGTAGCCGGCCACGAAGTCGTCCTCCGGCACCCAGCCCGGGCCGACCGTGCGGGCGTGCAGAAGCGGCAGCACCACATGGCCGCCGCCGAACACCAGCGCGCCGGACTGGTACAGGCCGGACGTCATCGCGACGGCGTGGCTCGAGGTCGCGCGGTGCGCGAGAGGCAGCGCGCCGAGCAACCCGACCGCGATGCACAGCGCGACGACCGCGACCCGGCGCGGCACGCCGAACTCGAGCGGCGGGCGCGCGGCCGGCGCCACCTCCCGCCGTGCCAGCAGCCGCCAGCCGATCACCGCGCCGCCAGCGATCACCAGCAGCTGCGCGGCGGCGCCGCCCCACGCCAGCACGGCGGCGGCCGCCGCTACCGCGATCGCACCGCGGACGACGCCGGTCGCCAGCGTGCGGCCCATCTGCCACACGGCCAGCGCCACGACGGCGACGGCAGCCAGCTCGAGGCCGTGCACCCAGCCGCTGCCGGCGACGTCGCCACCGCCGACGCCGGACGCGAAGGCGATCAGCAGGACCGCGGACGGCAGGGTGAACCCGAGCCACGCCGCCAGGCCGCCGAGCGGACCGGCGCGCAGCATGCCGATCGCGAAGCCGAGCTGGCTCGAGGCAGGGCCGGGCAGGAACTGGACGAGCGCGACGAGATCGGCGAAGTCGGCGTCGTCGAGCCAGCGCCGGCGCGCGACGTACGCCTCGCGGAAGTACCCGATGTGCGCGGTCGGGCCGCCGAACGACGTCAGACCGAGCCGCAGCGCGACCCCGAACACCTCGCCGGCGCGACCGGCGCGAGGCGGCTCGACGGTCAGCTGACCGGGACGCTCGCGGTCTGCAGCGCGGTGCGGACGGCGAGCGCGGCCGCCTGGCCCGAGCCGATGGCGGTCTCGGTGTACGAACCGCCGAGGTAGTCGCCCGCCAGGTGGATCCGGCCGAGCGGCTTCGCGAGGGTGCGCAGCACGCCGTCGTAGCCCGGGCTCGGGTACGGCAGCGACCGTGGCATCCGCAGGATCTTCGTCTCCTTCACGTGTCCGCGGAGGTCGGGGAACAGCCCGGTGAGCGCGTCGACCCACTCGCGCTCGACCTCCTCGTCGGACATCTCCAGGTACTTCCACGCGCCCCGGTCGCCATTGCGATAGATGAACAGGCTCCCGCCCGGCACCCGCGGCGCGTCCGGCCGACGGAGGATGTTC
>JBBQFB010000093.1:0-14522 GCA_038321545.1 Gaiellales bacterium | reverse complement strand
CGGCTCGTCGTACGGGAGGGCGTCATCGAGCGCCACGGCGACGCGGAGGACTGCGAACGCCCGGTCGAACTCGCCACGCCGGTACGCGATCTCGCCGTCCAGCATCTTCGCGGCGACGGCGAGAAGGTCGAGTGCCGTGTTGTTGAACAGGTAGCGGGTATCGGGCACCCGGCCGATCGCATCGGCCAGCAGTGCGTGCTGACGCTCGGCGTCTCCCACCTGCCCGAGGGCCGCGTGCGCGACACCCTTCGCGTAGTGCAGCATCGCCGTGGTGACGCAGTACAGCTCGGGGTCGTGCGGCATCGGCTCGTCGATCAGCTCGCGCCAGCGGCCGAACCGGACGAGCGCGTGCAGCCGCGTCGGCACGAACGCCTCCAGCCAGTCCGCCATCTGCGGCGCGCGCAGCAGCGCCTCCGGGAGCGTCGCGACGAGCCCGTCGCCGGCCGTCAGCGCCGGCTCGATCTGGCCGAGGAACATCGCGCCGTAGAGCTTGAAGTGGTAGTTGTGGCAGCGATAGAGGGTGTAGAAGTTGAGCGCGCCCTCCCGCTCGAGGTACCGCTCGTCGGCGGCGATCGCCCGGTCGTTCGAGACGACGACGTCGCGGTAGAGCCCGCACAGCACGTCGATGTGGGTCGCCATGTGCACCAGGTGGCCGGAGTCCGGAACGAGCTCTCGCAGGTCGTCCGCGGCCTGCAGGGCGCGCTCCGGATGGGGCGACATCTCCATGGTGTGCACGTACAGGTGCAGCAGCCCGGGATGCCGCGGGCCAGGCCGCGCCATCGCGGCTTCCAGCACCTCGACCGCCTCGGCCGTATCCGCTCCCTCCGCCGGCTCGCCGGTGTCGAGGTCCCACAACAGCCACGGCGTCCGGGTGATCAGCGCCTCGGCGAACAGCGCGGCGACGTCGAGGTCATCACGGAATCGGGCGTGCACGTTGCGCATCGCGTCGGCGTAGGCAGCGTCCCACGCCGCGGTGTCGGCGGTGGGCTGGGCGGCCGGGAACCGCTCGGCCAGCGCGGCGATCAGCGCCGCCTCGACTGGCGAGGCGGCGCCGGCCAGCGACGCGGCAGTCGCGATCTCGGCGTGTGCGAGGGCGACGGCGGCGATCAGTTCATCCGCCTCGAACGCGTCCCACGCCTTGTTGTAGTTGGGACCGATGGCATACGCGATCCCCCAGTGCGCCATCGCCAGGCCCGGATCCGCTGCTGCGGCGCGCTCGAAGCAGCGGATCGCCTCCTCGTGATTGAAGCCGTAGCACCAGACGAGGCCCCGGTCGAACCAGGTCTGCCCTTCGCGGGAAGCCGTCGAGACAGGTCGCGTGTGGGCGCCGAGATCGAAGTAGTCGGACATGCGTTCTCCTTGCAGCAGTCCGAGTCTACGACACCCCGATTCGGGCTGCAGGCCGCGGCTTCGTTGGATCGCGGGGTGCGCGCGGCGACGGGCGGACGCGAAGTCGCGTCTGCGCCCGTCAGGGCGCGGCGACCGGAGCGTACGACACGACCGTCTTGCCGGTGACGACCTTCCGCCGGAGCTTGCGGGTCGCGTCGATCTCGGCCGCCAACCGCTTCTCGTGCCGCTGCACGCGGGCCACGAGCGCGTCGTATTCGGCCGCCAGCGTCGCGTACCGTGCGACGGCCTCCTGGTCGCGTGCCCGCTCGCGAAGCACCAGCTCGCGGCCCGCGTCGGCCGCCCTCGTCCAGTGGTCGGCGCGCGCACCGGCGCCGCGGCCGCCGATCGCCACGGTCACCGCTACGGCGCACACCACCGCCAGGCCGACGTTGTAGACGGGGAGCCAGCGCATCATCCGCCGGCCTCCACTCGGTCGGACACGTCGGACACCGCCGTCTTCGAGCCGGCCGCGTTCTCGGCGCGGACCGAGATCTTGAAGGTGAAACCGACGTCGGCGGCGGCCGTCGTGAAGGTGGGCCCCGTGCCGACCTCGGCGCACGCCGCCTTCTGGCAGCGCAGCCAGGTCACGGTCAGCGTCATCGGATCGGTGCCGGTCCACGTGCCCTGCCGGGCCGTCAGGACCGAACCGGCCGTGTTGCCGCCGCGCACCTGGGGGCGGACGGTGTTCGCCGGAGCGGCGGACTGGACGCCGCCGCCACCGGTCGTGCCGCCACCACCCGTCGTGCCGCCACCACCACCCGTCGTGCCGCCACCACCCGTCGTGCCGCCGCCGCCACCGCCCGTGGTGCCGCCGCCACCCGTGGTGCCGCCGCCGCCGGTCGTCCCGCCGCCACCGGTCGTCCCGCCGCCGCCTCCGGGAGGTGGCGGGGGCGGATCGGTCGGCCCGGTGCTCGAACCCTTCCCGTCGCCCGGGTCATCCGGCGGCGACGGCGGCGAGCCGGCGCCCTTGTCGGACGAGCCGGAGTCCTTCGTGTGACCGGCATGCCACGCTGCGGTGTTCTTCTTCTTGCGCTTCTTCGCCGCCTGAGGTGCCGCAAACTTCCGCTTGCGGTGCACGACCCGCACCACCTTCCGGGGATGGACGACGGCCGGCTTCAGCTTGAGCCGCGCGGGTACCGGACCGGCGTGCCAGGCCTCCAGTCCGACGACCGGGAGACGGGCGGCAGCCGGCGTGCGCGCCACCGGTTTGGCTGCGGCCGCGACCGCCACCGTCTCATGCATGTGTGCGAAGCCCAGCGAGGCGCCGGCTACCGCCGCCCCGACCACGAGCGCCGCCAGGACGGCCGAGACGCGCCCCCTGACCTGATCCCGCTCCATCAGTCCCCCTCGAACATGGATTGCATCGTTCGCATCAGCTCGTACCGCTGGTCGGCTCGGACGACGCAGCGCCGGTGACCGGCGCCGCAGAAGCGAAGCTCGTCTGGACGGACGTCGAGTACGACGTCGGCGCTGCGACGTTCGTACCCGTCCGCCGGGCCGTGCGCTGCGCCGCCGCGAGGTCGTGCAGCATGGTCTTCTCGTGCTGCGAGGCCGACCGGACGACGGTGCGGTACTCGCGCCGGACGCCGGCGAACTGGGCGTCCGTCTCCTCGGCGTGCTGCCGGACCCGGCGAGCCTCAGCCTCCAGCCGCGTGACCTCGGACCGCCGTGCCGACGCGCGGTCGCTCGCGGCGCGCATGCCGATGGCGTAGGCCCCGGCCGCGGTCGTGACCACGACGATCGCCGTCGTGTACACCCGCTGGATGCGCTTCTGGTGCTGCTTGAACATCGGCTCCCCCCGGGGCCTCTCCCGTCTCAATGGAGATCGGCAGAATCGAGCGGGGAGCCAGTGAGAATCTTGTCATTCGACTAACTTACTCTAGTAAACTTGCAGATTGTTGTTCTGGAAATTCAGTCCCCGACAGCCTCGGACGGTCGCTCGGCGACCGGCCTGGCCCGGCGCTTCGGGGGCGCCTCGAGCCACCGCCACCACGCCACGCCGGCGACCAGCGCCGCGCTCGAACCGTAGGCCGCGATCGCGTAGTACGACCCCGAGTCGGTGCCCTCGACGATGCCGTGGACGAGGGCCAGCGCCCACACGGCGTAGCCGAGGTAGTGGAACCGGCGCCAGAACCGCTGCGAGATCAGCTTGAACCGCTGCTTCAGGAGAAACGAGACCGGCAGGGCGATTGCGAGCCACATGGCGATCACGCCGGCCCGCACGGCCAGAGAGGCGCCCCCACCACCGACGAGCGTGACCGGATCGACGTTCGCGAAGTCGTCGAACAGCAGCGTCCCGACGTGGACGAGCAGCGAGCCGAATCCGAGCATGGCGACGAACCGGTGATAGTCGAACTGCGGCGCCACCGGCGGCCGGAACGAGCGCGCAGTGAGCGAGATTCCCCAGGCGACCGAGATCGTGTAACAGGCAAACGCCACGAAGGCGCTCGCGCGCGAGACGTCCCACATCGGTGTCGACAGCACGATCATCGTCGTCGCGCTCCTTTCGGATCTCTCACGAGGGCATCGTCTTGGCGGTCGCGGCCGAGACGGCGGTGACCGTGCCGCCGGCGTTCGCCGCCGCGACCTGCACGCGGAGGTAGGCGTCGGTGTCGGCGGTCGCCGCCGTGTAGCTCGTGGCGGTCGCGCCGGCGATCGCCGTGCACGTGGCGATGCTGGTCGCGTTCGTGCATCGCAGCCACTGGAGCGTGAACGTGTCCGGGCCGCCGGACCACGTCCCGGTGGTCGCGGTGAGGACCTTCCGCGACTGTGCGACGCCGGAGATGACCGGCAGCCCCGTATTCACGGGCGGTGGCGGCGGTGGCGGCGCGTTCGTCACCGACCAGCCGGCTGACGCCGTCGCGTAGCCGCCCGCGTTCGCCACCCTGACGGTGTACAGGTGGCTGCCCGTGGCGAGACCCGTCAGCACCGCGGGCGACGCACAGACCGCGTACGCACTGCCGTCGAGCGAGCAGGTGGTCGTCGTCACCGTGCCCGTCGTCACCCAGGCGATCGTCGCGGACGTGCCGGAGGTCGACGCAGGCGGGGCGCTCGAGATCGCCACCGTCGGCGCCGCGACGGCGATCGTCCACGAGACGGTGGCGTCGGTCGCGCCGCCGGCGTTGGACGCTCGCACGACCACCGAGTGGGCACCGACGCCGAGTCCGCTCCAGGAGGCCGGCGACGTGCAGGTCGCGAAGGGCCCGCTGTCGAGTGAACACGTCGTCGCGGTCACCGTGCCCGTCGTCGTCCAGGAGATCGACGCCGTCGCGACCGTCACCGTGCCGGCCGGCGCGCTCGTGATCGTCACCGCCGGCGGTGGCGGAACCACCGTCCACGCTGCGGTCGCCGTCGCGCTGCCGCCGCCGTTTGCGGCCACGACGGTGACGGTATGCGCCCCGAGCGCGAGCGTCGAGTACGCCCGCGGCGACGTGCAGGCGGCCGCGGCGGCTCCGTCCAGCGCGCACGTGGTCGTGACGGCCGTGCCGGTGGCGGCGAAGGCGACGCTGGCGGAGGTTGCCGTAGTCGACCCGCTCGGTGCCGACGTGATCGTCACCGTCGGCGCGCCCGGCGGCGGCGCCACGATCGTCCAGGCCGCCGATGCGACGGCGGGCCCACCCGCGTTCGAGACGCGCACGTCGATCGTGTGGGCACCGAGCGCGAGGGCGTTCAGCGCAAGCGGCGAGGAGCACGACCCGTACGCGCCGCCGTCGATGCGGCAGTCCGTGGTGTCGACGGTGCCGGTCGTCGTCCAGGCGAACACGGCCGAGGTCGCGTCGGTGGAGGCGGCCGGCTGCTGCGTGAGCAGCACCGTCGGGGCCGTCGGGGCGGCCAGCACCGCAAAGGACCGGTCGGCGACGTTCCAGCCGCCCGCGTTCCCCGCCGTGACGGCGAAGACGTGCGCGCCGACCGCGAGTGCGAACACCGACTGGGGCGACGTGCACGCGGTCCACGGCGCGCCGTCGAGCGAGCACAGCACGCTCGCCGGTGAGCCGGTGACGGTGAACGGAAACGACGCAGCCGTCGCATAGCCGATCGGCGGCGCGCCGCCGGTGATGGTCACGACGGGCGCCGCGGGCGGCGGCGGTGCGACGGTGAAGCGCACGTCGGTGCGCGGCGCCCAGCCCGCGGCATTCCCCGCCACGATCGCGACGACGTGCGCGCCGGGAGCGAGGCTCTTGACGACGCGCGGCGACGTACACGCCGCCCAGGCGGCGCCATCGAGCGAGCACAGCTGGCGGTCGACGGGGCCGCGCGCCGACCACTCGACGACGACGCTCGTGGCCGGCGTCGTCGACGGCGGTGCCGAGCGCAGCTCGATCACGGGCGGCGCTGCGGGAACCGCGCGGCCGAGGACGATCACGTGCGCCGCGGTCGGGTCGCCGGCCGTACGGCGGTCGACGATCACGGTGTCGCCGTTGCGCGCGCCCGCGGCAGCGGTCGGCGAGTCGAGCGAGACTTCGGTGTCGGGCCGCCCGGGGCGGGCGACGACGAGGCTCGCGCCGTCGACGTTGCCGACCTGGCCGATCACTTCGCCGCGCGGATGCTCGGCGAACGCATCGCGACCGGCGAGCAGCGCGTAGCGCCGCAGCACGAGCCGCGCGCCGCGACGCGTCACGTCGAGCACGATGGCGTCACCCGACTTCAGCCAGGAGACGTCGCGGCCGCCGGAACCGACCGGGATGTTCGCGCCGCCGGAGACCCGCAGCGCGACCACGCCGGAGCCGATCGCACTGATCACGCCGGTCAGGTGCAGGCGAGTGGGAGCTGCGCGGCGCGTCGCGCCATCGGCCACGACGACGCCGTCCCTGACGCGGACCGTGGCGCGGACACCGGAACCGGTCGCCGGCTGCGGGGAGGCCACGACCCGGGCGACGGCGGCGCCCGATGCGATCAGGACGGCGGAGCCATCACGGCCGATCACCGTGCCCGCAATCCGGAACCGGCCGGCCGGCCCCGACGTCCGGACGATGCGGGCGACGAGGGTGCCGAACGCGTCCCGGCGGCCGGAGATGTCGATTCGCCGCCCGACGGCCGGCGCCGCGCCGCGCGGCAGACGCACCCGCGCCAGCGAACCGTCAGCCAGCGCGACAACGGCGACCGAGCGAGCCGGCCGCGCGATCACCGTCGCATGCGTCGCCGCATGCGCGGGAATCGCAGCCTGTGCGGCGAGTAGGGCCAGAAGCAGTGTCCGACGCATCGATCCTCGAAGTCAGTGTTCGGGCGACGTACCGCGGGCCACGCGGAAACGGGGCGTTTGGTCGCCGCACTCCGCATCGTTATCGACAGGAAATTCGCCGAAACGCATGACAAGTCTGGAAGGAATTCAGGAGCTTCGGCGGCTGACCCATCCCCCGTCTCAGCGACAGGAAGCGGTACCGGAGTCGAGCGTCGCACCGCCCGGCGCGGCGAGGAAGCGCCACGAGTACCCACCGTCGCGCAGCGCCAGGTCGAGGACGCCGAACTTCAGCAGGCGGACCTCCGAGTGGCGGTCCGGCGTCTTCTTGAAGCCCGTCAGGTTCCGGCCGCCGGTACCGACGACGAACGAGCGGATGCCGTCGACGGGACCGAACCGCTCGTAGTCGTGGTCGTGGCCGGCGAGCACGACGTCCGCGTGGGCGTCGGCGAGCGCCTGCCACAGCGGATCGACCTGGAGCTGGTCGCCGTGGCCCCCGCTCGAGAACCGTGGGTGATGCCAGTAGGCCAGCGTGCAGGAACCCCGGTGGGCGCTGAGGTCGGCCCGCAGCCAGGTCTCCTGTGGCGAGCCCGGGCCGCAGCCGCCGACCCGCGCGCAGTTCGAGTTCAGCGCGATCAGGTGCCACGCGCCGATCCGGAAGGAGTAGTAGCCCCGGGACGCAGCGCCCGCCCGCGGACCGAAGTAGGTGTAGTAGCCGGCCGCGTTGGCCGTGTTGTACTCGTGGTTCCCCGGCGCAGGATGGGTCGTCGACTTGAACGCGCCCCAGCTGGCGTCGTAGAACGACTGGAAGTCGGCGAGCGCCCCGTTCTCGTACTGCAGGTCGCCGAGCGCGAGGACGCCCGCGTAGCCGCCGCTCTGCACCAGACCGGCAGTCACCGCCTGGCTGCAGCTGGCGCCGGGCGAGCCGGCGCCGCAGGCGATGTCGCCGGCGGCGGCGACGTGCACCACCCGCAGGTCGACGACCCGATCGGCCGAGAGCTTGCGGAGCGACCCGCGTCGCACGACCACCCGCACGTGGGAGAGCGACCCCGCCGCGAGGCCGTCGACGCGGAACTGGAGCAGTCGCGGTCCGAGGGCGGGGCGGACGAGTCGCCAGGTGCTGACGTGACCGTACGCGTTCGTGGCGCCCCACTCGACGCGGGCGAAGACCGGGCGCCCGGGCGATCCCGTCCCGACGCCGGCCGAGACGAGCGCCGACCGGTCGCCGGCCGCGACGGAGAGCGACGCGACGCCGAGGGCCTCCCGCCCGCGCCGGGCCAGCGCGCTGATGTACGCGCGCTGCCACGACCGCGCCGGTTCGACGGCCGTCCCCTCGCCCCACTCGTTGAACGTGGTGATGAGGTGCCACCGCACGCGGGAGGCGTTCATCGCGCGCACCGACGCTCGGAACCGACGGGGGTCGCGGGCCAGCCGCGCGCTCGCCTCGCCGGCCTTGTAGAAGCCCGGGCTGATCGAGATGGACTGGCCGGGAACGACGACCTGTGGCCGGTCGGGCGCGTACTGGTGCCAGGCCGACGGCTGATCGGCGCACGCCTGGTAGCCGGGGAAGACCTTCAGGACGACGTACACGTGGCCGCGCGCGGCGCGGCGCCAGCGCGACGCCATGCCGCACGCGTCACCGCCGTCGGCGAACGCGAAGATCACCGGCTTGCCCCCGACGCGCAGGTAGCGCGGCGACTTCGCCAGGGCCCGGACGTGGGCGATGTCGGCCGCCAGCGACGCCACCGACGGATCGCCCTGGCCCTCGCCCTCGTGGTAGATCGCGAACCGCAGCGGCGAGCGCAGGGCGGTGGCCGTACGCATCAGCCGCCGGAGGCGCGAGTCGGACGTGGTCGACCGCCCCCACCACGACACGATCGCCGCGTCGACGTGCGCCTCGCGCAGCAGCCGCAGGTGGGCGCGGATCAGCGCCGGGGCGGTCGAGTGGTAGTGACCGAGCGCCGGTACGGCATGCGGCGGCGGCGTCCACGTCTCGGGATACCAGGCGTAGTAGAACGCCGCGGTGATCGGGCGCGGCGCCGCATCGGCCGGTGCCGCAGTGACGCACGCCGCCGCCGCCAGGACCAGCCCAAGCGCCGTCCGGCAAGGCCATCGGCGCCCGGTCATAGGTGCAGCGGGCCCCGCATGCTGGACGCGTGCGCCGCGGCTCCGAGCAGCTGGCGGAGGTGCAGCATCGACTCCGTCGTACGCAGCAGGGAGTAGTGGGTGAACGCCACGTTCGACGACGAGCCACGGCGGACGGACGGGGCGATCGCGATGGTCGCGACGCGATTTCCGCCGCCGCCCTCGGACTCGTCCCAGGTGACGAAGATCGCCGTCTTGCCGGCGCGGTACGCCGGGCTCGCGAGCAGCACCGGCAGCCAGCGCCGCAGCCACGCGTCGCCGGTCGCGACGCCGCAGTCGTGCATGTCGTTGCAGAGATCCGGCGTTACGAAGCTGAACCGCGGCAGACGGTTGCGGCGCAGGTCGGACGCCAGCGCACCGGTGTGCGGCGTGCCGAGCGGCACGTCGCGGGCACACAGTTGCGACCGGATCCGCACGTAGTACGCCGCCGGATCGTGTTTCACCGCGTAGCGGCCGGAGCTCTTCAGCGTGCAGGGACGCGGCAGCGCCTCCTGGTAGGACCGCCACGAACGGGCGACCTGGAAGATGCTCACCGCCCGCGTGGCGTTGGCCGAGGGCGGACCGTCGTCGTGGATGCCCTGGGTGCCGCCGGACGTCGCCGCGATGTAGTTCGGCAGGGACGGGTGCGAGACCGCGTCGTAGTGGTTCGCCTGGCCGCAGGCTCGCGCTATGGAGTTGATGTACGGCGCGTCCGACGCCCCGATGACCGCGTCGCGGGCGTGGTTCTCGAACCAGATCCAGACGACGTGGTGGTAGCGAGCCGGCGGCCGCACCCCGCGGCACGGCTGCGCGCTTCGTGCGGCGGCACCGCCGCCTCCCAGCTCCTGGCGCGCCTGGGCGGCGCCGACCGGGACGAGGATCGCGACGACGGCCGCGAGGGTCATCAGGCTCCGTCTGGGCATCGGCCCACCCTACCGCCGGCTGGCGGACGCCTCGACGCACAGGACCACGCCCGGTGGTCCGGGCGATTCCGAACCTAAAGGTCCGGCAAATTCCCCGCGGATAGGTGGAGATTTTGGCCGTGAATTCTCGACTACCAGTGATTATTCACCCAGCCGTGGCGAGCATCCCAGCATCCCCCCATCAGCTCGCCCGCGGGGCTGGTGTCACGCCCGCGCAGAGATGCGTCAGCGCGAGCAACCAGGCCAAAAACGGCGGAATCGGGCTCTCCACGCACCCACCGGAGCGCCCCGTACGCCGCTCCGTGCGCGCCCCGATTCGGCCCGTATCGAGCGAGGCGCGACATGTGTCGGGAAATGTGTCGATCTGGAGTCGATCGGTGCAGTCCGCGTACACCCACGGGACGAAAAGGTCCCGAAACATCCAGTAGAAACCAGGTATTCCCCCGCTAGGCCTCGCCCGTAAGGAGCGTGCCAAAGTGCCACTGTCCGTCTCTCCCCGTCCGCCTGGACGTTCGCAATGAACGTCCGCGTGGCAATCGTCGACGCGCCGAGCTCCTTCCGGACAAGCGTGGCTCGCGCGCTGCAGCGCGACGGCGGCATGGATGTCGCCACCTTCGACGACACCGCCTCGTTCGCCTGTGCTCCGTTGCGCCGGCCGTTCGTGATCGCGCTGGTGTCCATGGAGTCGGTCGAGGCGCTCGTCTCCCTCTCACGATTGACGCGGATGGCGCACTACGCGCACCTCGTCGCGTGGGACAGCGAGCCCGACCCGGTCGACGCCCTCGCCGCGATCCGCCGCGGGGCAGACGGCGTGCTCGACAAGCACACGTCGGCGGCCGGGCTGATCCGGGCCCTGAACGAGATCGCGCGCGGTCAGTGCGCCTTCCCGCGCAGCCTGTCGAGCGCGATCGTCGAGGAGCTCCAGCGGATGCACCGCCGGAGCGAGGCGCAGGCCAGGATCGCCTTGATCTCCCGGCGCGAGCGCGAGGTCCTCGCGCTGCTCGCGGCCGGCTGGCGGAACGCCGCCATCGCCGAGGAGCTCGGCATCTCCGAGCTGACCGCGAAGCGCCACGTCCACAACATCTTCGAGAAGCTCTCGGTGTCCACGAGGGCAGCAGCAGCACGGCTCGGCCGCGATGCCGGCGACGAGCTCCCCTTTCCGGCTTCCGCCGGACGCGACGACCTGATGTCGTCGCACGACGACCCAGTTCCGAGCGGGAACGGACGGCACGCCGTCATCACCCGGTAACCACCGAGGCACCCGATGAGAGACGAAATGACGGCCCTTCCAGGGCAGGGCGAAGCGCGTCCTGAAAGGCGGGTCGAACCCGCAGTGACCATCGTCGTCCCGACCAGGAACGAGGCGGCCAACGTCGGCCCGCTGGTCGCCGAACTGGCGGCCGCGCTGGTCGGCGTGCGCGTCGAGCTGATCTTCGTGGACGACTCCGACGACACCACGCCGTACGAGGTGATGCGGGCCGCACACGACGTGAAGGCGCTGCGGATCGCGCTCATCCACCGGCCGCCGGGCGAGCGCGACGGCGGGCTCGGCGGCGCCGTCCTGGCCGGCATAGCGGCGGCACGGGCGCGGTGGGTCTGTGTGATGGACGGCGATCTCCAGCATCCGGCGGCGACGATCCACCAGCTGCTGGCCCACGCCGAGGAGAACGAACTCGACCTCGTGCTGGCCAGCCGCTTCGCGCATCGCACCGCACCGCGCGGGCTGAGCCGGCTGCGCCGCTCTGCGTCGCGTGCGCTGATCGGTGCCTCGCGGCTCCTGTTCCCGCTCCGCCTGCGCGGCGTCAGCGATCCGCTCACCGGCTTCTTCGTCGTCCGCCGCGAGGCGATCGACCTCGCGGCACTGCGGCCGGACGGGTTCAAGATCCTGCTCGAGATCATGATCCGCACGCCGTCCCTGCGCGTGGGCGAGATCGGGTTCGAGTTCGGCGATCGCCATTCCGGCGAGAGCAAGGCCTCCCTCGGCGAGGCCTGGCGTTACGTCAGGACGCTCGGGCGGCTCCGGATCCAGACGGCACCGCGGAGGCTGGCGGCGTTCGGCCTCGTCGGCCTCACCGGTATCGCCGTCAACACCGCAATGCTGGCCGCCTTCAACGCCGCGAACCTCGGCACCGGGGTGCTCAGCCTTCTGCTCGCCACCCAGGTCTCCTCGTTGTGGCTGTTCGTGCTCACGGACCGGCTGGTGTTCGGCCGGAAGCGGCCGCAACGGTCGGCCGCGGTCCGGCTCGCGTCGTTCCTGGCGATGAACAACATCGCGCTGCTGGTACTGCGCGGTCCGATCTACCTCGTGCTGCACCGGTGGATCGGGATCCACTACCTGCTCGCCAACCTGATCTCGATCGCGTGCCTGACGCTGGTGCGGTTCGCGGTGGCGGACCGGGTCCTCTGGCGCGAGCACGACGACCGCACCTTCCTCTACGCGCTCCACGACCTGATCACGATCGAGGCGCCGGTTGCGCTGCCCGAACTGGCCCGGTTCCGCGTCGACCGGCTCGACGCCCCGGCCCGGATCCGGATCGAGTTCGGACGCGTCGCGGCGCTGCCGACGGGCATGGGCCTCACGTGCACCGACGGAGTCGACCGCCTCTCGTACCGCGAGCGCGCCGGCTTCTCGGTGGTCTACGACTTCGGCGAGACGACCGTCGTGCGGGCCAGCCCGTTCCTCCGGCACTCGCCGCACGTCCTGTACACGAACTGCACCGAGCCGCTGCTGCGGTGGACGTTCGCCGAGATGGGATTCGCGCTGGTGCATGCGGCCTGCGTGACGCAGGGCGATCGCGCGTTCCTGATTACGGCGCGCACCGACACCGGCAAGACGACCACGATCCTGAAGGCGCTCGACCACAACTCCGACCTCGGGTTCGTGTCGGACGATCTGACGCTGGTGCATCCCGACGGCCGGGTGTTAACGTATCCGAAGCCGCTCACGATCAGCCAGCACACGCTGCACGCCGTCCGCACCCCCAATCTGACCCGGAGCCAGCGGGCCGCCCTCGTCGTCCAGGCGCGCCTCCACTCCAGGGGTGGCCGGTCGATCGGGATGGCGCTGTTCGAGCGGGGCCTGCCGGCCGCGACGATGAACGCGGTCGTGCAGTGCCTGATCCCGCCGCCCAAGTACGACGTCGAGAAGCTGATCCCCGCGGTCGACGTCGTCACCGAGGCGCACCTCTGCGGCATGGTCATCATCGAGCGCGGCGGCGACGGCAGCACGGAGCTCGACCCAGAGCTGGCGCTGGAGACGTTGATGGAGAACTGCGAGGACGCGTACGGGTTCCCGCCCTATCCGGTGATCCAGGAGCAGCTCCACAGCCGCGGTGGCGCCGACCTGCGAAGCGCCGAGCGCGCCGCCGTCGAACGCGCCATGATCGGGTTGCCGACCATGTTGCTGCGCTCGTCGACCATGGACTGGTGGCAGCGGCTGCCGCTGATCATGGGCAGCGAGACGTGGACGCCGGTCGAGGACGCGGAGCTGCCGGAGCCGGTGCGCATGCAGGAGCACGTGCGTTCCGTGCAGCTCGAACCACGACTGGCGCTGGAGCCCGACGCTGTTGATCGTTGAGCCGCCGACCCGAGACCCGGCCGTAGCCGGCGGGTCGACCGTCGACCACACCGAGCCCGGGCGGCAGATCCGCCCGGGCTCTCGGCTTGCATTGACCACCCCGGTCACGATCGCGCTGCTGGTGCTCGTCCTGGCCGTCGCGTCGGGCGTGCGCCTCTGGCACTTCAACGACGTCGGCTACAACAGCGACGAGGCGGTCTACGCCGGACAGGGCGCATCGATCGCGCACGACCCCGGCCTCGCGCCGTACTTCCCGGTCTTCCGCGCCCACCCGCTGCTGTTCCAGTCGATCGTGTCGATCGGGTACCAGCTCCACTGGGGCGACTGGTACGGACGCTTCGCGGCGATCGTGTTCGGCGTGCTGACCGTACTGCTGGTGTTCGAGCTCGGGCGCCTGCTCTACGGCCGCGGCGCCGGCCTGATCGCCGCGTCGGTGATGGCGATCATGCCGTACCACGTGATCGTCACCCGACAGGTCCTGCTGGACGGGCCGCAGACGTTCTTCACCACCCTGACGCTGTACCTGCTCGCCCGCTACGCCTCGTCGCAGAGGCGCTTCTGGCTCTTCGCCGCCGGCTCGGGCATGGGCCTCGCGGTGCTCGCGAAGGAACCGACGATTCTGTTCCTGGGCGCTATCTTCGCCTTCTTCGCGCTGGCACCCCAGATTCGAGTCCGGCTCCGCGACCTGCTGCTCGCGGCCACCGTGATGACGATCACGATCATCCCCTACCCACTGTCGATCGCGTTCTCCGGGCGCAGCAAGACCGGCGGCAACTTCCTCGCCTGGCAACTCTTCCGGAGGCCGAACCACAGCCTCCTCTTCTACCCGACCGCGGTCCCGGTGGCGATCGGCCTGACGGTCTGTGCGACCGCCCTCGTGGGACTCGTGATCCGCTGGCGGCGGCGGCGCTGGACGTGGCGGGAGACGCTCCTCGTGTCGTGGGTGATCGTCCCCTCGGCCTTCTTCGAGCTCTGGCCCGTCAAGGGCTTCCAGTACCTCCTGCCCACCGCGCCGGCCGTCGCCATCCTGTGCGCGGGGGCGCTCGTACTGCCGCCGACGCCGTTCTGGAGCCTGCGGCTGGCGTGGCTCGACACCGGACGGCTGCGGCTGGCCGCCGCGGTCCTGATCGCCTTCACCCTCGGCTCCGCGACGCTGCAGCACATCCGGCCGTCGACGCGCACGACGTTCCTCGCCGGTTCCGGGGGCGTGCCGGGCGGGCGCGAGCTGGGAGCGTGGGTGCAACAACACGTGCCGGAGGGGTCGAGCTTCCTCGCCGTCGGCCCGTCGATGGCGAACATCATCGAGTTCTACGGTCACCGGAAGGCGTACGGA
>JBBQFB010000092.1:0-14679 GCA_038321545.1 Gaiellales bacterium | reverse complement strand
CTGCTGCGCGCCTTCGGCGCCGAGGTCGTGGTCTGCCCGACGAACGTCGAGCCCGACGACCCCGCCTCGTACTACTCGGTCTCGAACCGGCTCGCCGAGGAGATCACCGGCGCCTGGAAGCCCGACCAGTACTCGAACCAGAACAACCCCCGCACGCACTACGAGCAGACCGGGCCGGAGATCTACGAGCAGATGGGCGACGACCTGGACGTGCTCGTCGCCGGCGTCGGCACCGGCGGCACGGTCACCGGCCTGACCCGGTACCTGCGCGAGCAGCTGCCGTCGCTCGAGGTGGTCGGCGCCGACCCCGAGGGCTCGATCTACAACTCGCCCGACATCCGGCCGTACCTGACGGAGGGCGTCGGCGAGGACTTCTGGCCGACGACGTTCGACCCGGCCTGCATCGACCGCTGGATCACGGTCTCCGACCGCGACGCCTTCCTGGCCGCACGCCGGCTGGCGCGCGAGGAGGGCGTGCTGGTGGGCGGCTCGGCCGGCCTGGCGCTGCACGCCGCGATTCAGGTGTGCCGCGAGACCGACCCGGACAAGAACGTGCTCGTGATCCTGCCCGACGGCGGCCGGCCGTACCTGTCGAAGGTGTTCGACGACGCCTGGATGATCGAGCACGGCTTCCTGGAGCGGGTCGGCGAGGCGCCGTCCATCGCGCAGGTGCTGCGCGCGAAGGCGACCGGCGGCGAGGAGGTGCCGGCGTTCGTCGCGGTCGGCTCCCACCAGCGCGTGTCCGAGGCGATCATCCTCCTGCAGCAGTACGGCATCTCGCAGCTGCCCGTGATCCGGCGCCAGAACGGCGGCGGCAACGCCCAGGCCCTCGACCTCGGCGACCTGGTCGGCGCCATCCACGAGCGAGACCTGCTCGACCACGTCTTCAAGGACCACGACGCGCTCAACGTCGAGGTGTCGACGCTGATGGCGCCTCCGCTGTCGGTCGTGCGCAGCACCGACGCCGTCGACGCGGTCTACCGCGACCTGCAGGAACGACCCGCCGTGGTCGTCGCCGACGGCGTCGTCCCGGTCGGCGTGCTGACGCGCTCCGACCTCCTCGACTACCTCGCGCGTGCGCGCTGATGGAGTTCGAGACTCGCGCGATCCACGCCGGCCAGGAGCCCGAGCAGGTCACCGGCTCCGTCAACGTGCCGATCTTCCAGACCTCGACGTACGTGCAGGACGGCGTTGGCCGGATGCGCTCGGGCCACGACTACGCGCGGACGATCAACCCCACCCGGACGGCGCTCCAGGCGTGCCTCGCGGCGCTCGAGGGCGGCGCGCACGGCGTCTCGTTCTCGTCCGGCATGGCAGCCATCTCGGCCATCCTCGGGACGTTCCAGCCCGGCACCCGCACGCTCGCCATGAACGACGTCTACGGCGGCACCTACCGGCTCTTCTCGAAGGTGCTCACACCGCAGGGCTACACGTTCGAATACGCCGATCTGTCCGACCTCGAGACCGTCGAGAACGCCCTCACCCGCGGCCCGGGCGTCGTGTGGGTGGAGACGCCCACCAACCCGCTGCTGAAGATCGTCGACATCGCCGCGATCGCCGAACGGGCGCACTCCGTCGGCGCGGTCGTGGTGGTCGACAACACGTTCGCGTCGCCGTACCTGCAGCAGCCGCTCGACCTCGGCGCCGACATCGTCGTGCACTCCACCACGAAGTACATCGGCGGGCACTCCGACGCCGTCGGCGGAATCGCGATCACCAGTGATGCGGCGCGCGCGGAAGCGCTCGTCTTCCTGCAGAACTCGGTCGGATCGGTGCCCGGCCCGGTCGACTGCTTCCTCACCCTGCGGGGCGCCAAGACGCTGTCGATCCGGATGCGCGAGCACTGCTCCAACGCGGCCCGGATCGCCGACTACCTGGTCGACGCGCCGGCCGTCTCCGACGTGCTCTACCCCGGGCTCGACACGCACGCCAACCACGACGTCGCCGCCCGCCAGATGCGCGACTTCGGCGGCATGATCTCGTTCCGCGTGCACGGCGGTCGCGCCGCCGCGGACGCCGCGCTGCTCCACACCGGCATCTGGTCGCTGGGCGAGAGCCTCGGCGGGGTCGAGAGCCTTGTCGAGCACCCGGGCGCGATGACCCACGCCTCCCTCGACGGCTCCGGCTTCGAGGTGCCCGACGACCTGATCCGCCTGTCAGTCGGCATCGAGCACGTCGACGACCTGCTGGCCGATCTCGAACCGATGCTCGCGGCGGCCGCACGGGCGTAGATGCGGACCGAGCTCGGCGACGGCTACGAGGTGGACGACGATCGCGACCGGATCGACGTCGACGCCGTCCACGCCTTCCTGACGCAGGCCTACTGGGCGCTCGGCCGCACGCACGAGGTGGTCGCCGACATCGCCCGCACGTCCGCTCGCGTGGTGGGCGTCTACCACCATGGCGCGCAGGTCGGCTACGCCCGGGTCCTCTCCGACTGCCACACGACCGCCTACCTGGCCGACGTGTACGTGCTCGAGGAGCACCGCGGCCGCGGCCTCGGGTACGCGCTGGTCGACTCCACCGTGAACGGCGACCCGCAGCTGAAGCCGCTGCGCTGGCTGCTGCACACGCGCGACATGCACCCGCTGTACCGCAAGTTCGGGTTCGAGGACCCCGACTTCCGGTTCCTCGAACGCCGGTGACCGACCCGCGCGTCCTCCCGCTGGCGGAGTACGAGCCGCAGCCGCGGCTGGTCGTGCCTGTCACCGCGGTCGATCGGCCCCGGTTTGCAGCCGTCGACTCGCACAACCACCTCGGCCGGTGGCTGACGGACGACTGGTGCGTCCCCGACGTCGGCGCCCTGCTGGCGCTGCTGGACGAGGTGGGCGTGGAGGCGATCGTCAACCTCGACGGCCGCTGGGGCGACGAGCTGGAGGCCAACCTCGACCGCTACGACCGCGCGTATCCGACGCGGTTCGTCACGTTCTGCCACGTCGACTTCGGGCTGGCTGCCGAGCCGGGATTCGAGGCGCGGCTGGTGGCGAGCCTGCGCGACAGCCACGCCCGCGGCGCCCGCGGGCTGAAGGTCTGGAAGGACCTCGGCCTCGGATTCCGCGACCCGGCCGGCGAGCTGCTGCTGCCCGATGATCCGCGGCTCGGCGCGCTGTTCCAGGAGGCCGGCGACCTCGGGCTGCCGGTGCTGATCCATACGGCCGACCCGGTCGCGTTCTTCGATCCGGTCGATCGCCGCAACGAACGGCTCGAGGAGCTCGGCGTGCATCCCGAGTGGTCCTTCGCCGGCCCGGAGTTCCCGAGCTTCGACCGGCTCATGGAGGCGCTCGAGGCGCTGGTCGCGGCGCATCCCGGCACGACGTTCATCGCCGCCCACGTCGGCTGCCACGCGGAGGACCTGGCGCACGTCGACCGCCTGCTGCGCACGTACCCGAACCTGACGATCGACTTCTCGGCGCGGATCGCGGAGCTCGGTCGCCAGCCCCGCGCCGCCGCGGCGCTGCTTCGCGCACACGCCGCCAAGATCGTGTTCGGGACCGACCAGTACCCGCCCGACCGCGACACCTACCGCCGCTACTTCCGCTTCCTCGAGACGGCGGACGAGCACTTCGCCTACAGCTCCGGCCAGGTGCCCTCGCAGGGGCGGTGGGCCATCTCCGCGCTCGACCTCGATGACGACATCCTGCGTGCCATCTACCGCGACACGCCCCGTCGCGTCCTGCACCTCGAGGAGGCCCCGTGACCACCGCTCCCGTGAACCCCGAGGCCGTCGCGGCGCTGCGTGAAGCGCTCCCCTACGCCGAGACCTGGCTCGCCTACCGCGCGTGGAAGCTGCGCCTGCCCGGCGTCCAGTACGCGGTGCTGTTCGACGGCGAGATCCAGCTGTCGGGCGCCATCGGCCACGCGGACGTCGACGCCGGCATCCCGCTCACAACCGCCCACCTGTTCCGCGTCGCGTCGCACTCGAAGACGTTCACTGCGACGGCCGTGCTGCAGCTCGTCGAGACCGGCCGGCTGACGCTCGACGCGCTGCTCGGCGAGGTGCTGCCGGAGCTCGCCGACGCACCGTCCGGCATCGGTTCGGTCGCGGTCAGGGAGCTGCTCGAGCACGGCGGCGGCGTCATCCGCGACGGTGTCGACGGCGACTACTGGCAGCTCGCGCGCCCGTTCCCCGACGAGCCGGAGCTGCTGCGAGTGGCGCGCGAGGAAGGCGTCAAGGCCGAGCCGAACGAGCGCTTCGGCTACTCCAACGTGGGTTACGCGCTGCTCGGCCTCGTGGTCGGGCGCGTGTCGGGGCGGTCGTACAACGACTACGTGCGGGCGGAGATCGTCGGCCGGCTCGGGCTGCAGAACACCGATCCGGAGTGGATGGCCGCGCGGGCCGGCGACTACGCGACTGGCTACACCGGCTTCGAGACGGCGCTCGACCGGCGGCCGATCGCCCACCTCGACACCCGGACGATGTCGGCCGCGACCGGCTTCACGAGCACGGCCGAGGATCTCGTGCGGTACATCGCCGCGCACCGGTCCGGCGACGAGCGGCTGCTGACCGACGCATCGAAGCGCCGGCAGCAGCACGCCGCGTGGCCGAGCGTGCCGGACCAGCCGGCGTCGACGCGGTACGGGCTCGGCCTGATCGTCGATCAGGCCGCCGGCCGCACCGTGATCGGCCATAGCGGCGGGTTCCCCGGCTTCATCACCTACACCGTGCTCGTCGACGACGCGATCGCGGTGTCCGTGCTGACAAGCGCCGTCGACGGCGAGGCGGCCGAGCTCGCGCTCGGCGTCGTGGCGCTGCTCGGCGCCGCCCTGGAGCGGAAGGCCTCGCTGTCGCTGGCGACGCCGAAGGCGCCGGGAATCGCCGGGACGTCGACCGCCGGTTTCGAGGGGCGGTTCGCGAACCTGTGGGGCGTGATCGACATCGTCCGGCTCGGCGACCGCCTGCTCACGATCGCCCCGGGCAGGCCCAGTCCGCTGGAGGGCAACGACGACCTCGCCGTCGTCGATTCCGCCACCCTGCGCGTCGAGTCCGGCAATGGGTTCGGCTCGGTCGGCGAGCTGATCCGCTACACCACGGACGCCACCGGCCGGGTCACGAGCATCCGCGCCGGCAGCGGCATGACCATGTGGCCGTTCCGCGTCGACGAGCCGTTCGCCCCACCCAGCCTCTAGGTTCCACCACGGGAGACACGTGCCCAAGATCGCCTTCATCGGAGCCGGCAGCGTCGAGTTCACGCGCAACCTCGTCGGCGACATCCTCGCGTTCCCCGAGCTGCGGGACGCCGAGATCGCTCTGCACGACATCGATCGTGAGCGGCTCGAGACGGCCGCCGCCCTCGTGCGCCTGGTCGGCGACGGCCTCGGCGTGCGCCCTCGCGTAACGGCCTCGCTCGACCGACGGGCGGCGCTGGACGGCGCGAGCTACGTGATCAACTCGGTGCAGGTCGGCGGGCATGCTGCCACGCTCCGCGACTACAAGGTGCCGTTGCGGTACGGCCTGCGCCAGACGATCGGCGACACGCTCGGTATCGGCGGCATCGTGCGCGCGTTGCGCACCGCGCCGGTGATGCTCGGCATCGGCCGCGACATGGCCGAGGTGTGCCCCGGGTCGTGGCTCCTCAACTACACGAATCCGATGGCGATGCTCTGCTGGATCACGTACGACGGCACGCCGACGGCGCGGGTCGTCGGGCTCTGCCACTCGGTGCAGAACACGACGCGGCAGCTGGCGGAGATCGCCGGCGTGCCGCCCGCCGAGGTGTCGTTCGTCGGAGCGGGAATCAACCACCAGTCGTTCATCCTGCGGCTCGAGCGCGACGGCCAGGACCTGTACCCGCTGGTCGACGCGGCCATCGAGCGCGATCCCGAGCTGCGCCGCCGCGTGCGCGTCGACATGTACCGGCGGCTCGGGTACTTCCCGACCGAGTCCAGCGAGCACGGCGCCGAGTACCTGCCGTGGTACCTGCGCCACGACGCCGAGGTCGAGCGCCTGCGGATCCCGCCGGGCGAGTACGTACGGCGCAGCGAGGAGAACCTGGACGAGTTCGACAAGGTGCGCGCCGAGGTGTCCGCGGGCCGGCCGATCGCGGTCGAGCGCAGCCTCGAGTACGCGTCGCTGATCATCCACTCGATGGAGACGGGTGAGCCGCGCGTCGTCTACGGCAACGTGCGCAACACCGGGCAGATCTCCAACCTGCCGCTCGGTGCCTGCGTCGAAGGGCCGTGCCTGGTCGATGCGAACGGCGTCGAGCCGGTACATGTCGGCGCGCTGCCCGTGCAGTGTGCGGCGCTCAACCGGACGTTCCTGAATCCGGTCGAGCTGACGGTCCGCGCCGTGCTCGAGGAGCGCCGCGACCACGTGCATCACGCAGCGCTGCTCGATCCGAACACGGCGGCGTCGCTGCAGGTTGACGACATCGCGCGGCTCGTCGACGAGCTGCTCGAGGCGTACGCGCCCGGACTTCCTCCGCTGCGCTAGCCGGCGGCGGCGGCCAGCGCACCGCTGGCGAGGCTGGCGCCCGTGTCGGGCTCGAAGAAGTGGAAGCGGCCCGTGTCGACCGCCAGCTCGACCTCGTCGCCCGGCACGACGCGCTTGCGGCCGTCGACCCGTGCGGTGAACTGCGCGCGCTGGTCGTCGGCGAACAGCGTGCCGTCCTCGTCCTCGGTCGCGGCGCGCACGGCCTCGGCGGAGACGCGGGGCGCGTCGACGGCGAAGATGATGTGCGTCTCGGCGCCCAGCTCCTCGACGACATCGGCCTTGACGCTCATCCGCGGCAGCGCCGGGTCGGCGCCGGCGGCGTGCTCGAAGTCGGTCGGCCGCATGCCGAGGATGACCCGGCGCGTCGCGTTCACCATCGGCGAGCCGGCCGGCAGCGCCAGCGAGTAGGAGCCGAACTTGACGGCACCATCGGCGACGTCGGCGTCGACCAGGTTCATCGACGGCGAGCCGATGAACGCGGCCACGAACAGGTTCGACGGGTGGTGGAAGAGGTTCTGCGGCGTGTCGACCTGCTGCAGCAGCCCGTCGCGCATGACGGCGACGCGCTGGCCGAGCGTCATCGCCTCGACCTGGTCATGGGTCACGTAGACGGTCGTGACGCCGAGGCGCTCGTGCAGCCGCGAGAGCTCGGCGCGCATCGAGACGCGCAGCTTGGCATCGAGGTTCGACAGCGGCTCGTCCATCAGGAAGGCCTTCGGCTCGCGCACCATCGCACGGCCCATCGCGACGCGCTGGCGCTGGCCGCCGGAGAGGGCCCCGGGCTTGCGATCGAGCAGCGTCTCGAGGCCGAGGGTGGTCGCCACCTCGTTGACACGCTGCTCGCGCACAGACTTCGCGACCTTGCGCAGCTTCAGGCCGAAGCCGAGGTTGTCGCGCACCGACATGTGCGGGTAGAGCGCGTAGTTCTGGAACACCATCGCGATGTCGCGCTGCCGCGGCTGCATGTCGGTCACGTCGGCATCGCCGATCGTGATCGTGCCCTCGGTGACCTCCTCGAGACCGGCGATCATCCGCAACAGCGTCGACTTGCCGCAGCCGGACGGGCCGACCAGGACCATGAACTCGCCGTCGGCGATGTCGAGCGAGACGCCGTCGACTGCCTGCACGCCGCCGGGATAGACCTTGGAGACCTCTGCGAGGTTGATGCCACCCATGATCGGAAGAGGATACTGCAGCACATGACTCTGACGAAGCTGGGGAACCCCGATGCCGCCGCCGACGGCGTCCTCGAGGCGTTCGACGTCGACGACCGCGAGCTCGAGATCGTGCTCGACTGCGCCGAGTTCACGTGCCGCTGCCCGGTCACCGCGCAGCCCGACTGGGCCACGATCGAGATCCGCTATCGCCCCGGCCCGCGCGTCGTCGAGACGAAGTCGCTGAAGCTCTACCTGGAGACGTTCCGCGAGGTCGGCATCTTCCACGAGCACGTCGCGAGGAGGATCCGCGACGATCTGGTCACGCTGCTCGAGCCGGAGGAACTGGCGGTGACGATGCGGTTCAACCGGCGAGGCGGGATCGCCGTCAGCGCGACGTCGAGCTACGTGCGGGCCTGACGCCCAACCCACCCCGCCATTTCACCACGCCGGATCCGCGCCGAACAGCCACGCACGTGCGCGATCCGCGCGCCGACCACACAGGACGAGGCGTTCCGCGCGCTTCTGGTAGGAAACGTTCTGGGGTCTGACCCCGGTGGCGGGCGTTCCGGGGTCAGACCCCAGGTGCCAGTCAGCACAAGATCTGGCCCGACCGATCTGACTGGACGCGGCTGCGCAGTTCTACTCGTTCCGCTGGCTCTTCGCCCCGTGACGGGCGACCCGTGTGCGGTTCGCGCACGTGTCCGAACAGAACGTGCGCCGGCCCTCGGCCAGGAAGTACAGGATGCAGCGCGGGTTACCGCAGGCCCGCAGCCGTCCGCCGGCCAGCAGCTCGATGGCAGTGCGTGCGACCTCCGCGGCCGGATCCTCCGGAGCCAGGCCCGGCCCCTCAGTGTCCCATCGGAGGCGCGGCGCGCGGGCGTGACCGTTGAGCACGGCGATGCCGGCCGGCGCCGGATCGGAGCCGTGGACGGCGGCGTCGAACAGGCTCCGCACCACGTGCCGCAGCTCGTGCAGGCCGAGCGCCGGATCGAGCGCGTCCTGCACGTGGCCACGGCGGTCGCGGAAGCTGTTTGCGAGGGCCAGCGCGTCCACGTCAGTCGAGCAGCAAGGCAGCGTCGCCGACGTGGATCCGGCCCGGCTCGAGCACCGCGGCGTCCAACGCCATCGAGCCGTCGAACTCGCGGACGATGCGGCGCAGGACGCCGACATCCTGCTCGAGCGTGTCGGGGTCGAACGTCGTCATCACGCAGCGCGGCCGCAGCCGTACGAGCGAGATCAGCGCCGTGCCGATCCTGATCGTCCGGCCCTCCCACTCCCGCTCGGCAAGCCCCTCGGCGCCCGCCAGCAGGATGTTCGGCCGGAGCCGGCGCCGGTCGACGCCGAGCGCGTCCACCGCACCCTCGGTGAGGACCGAGAGCGGCAGCACGTCGAACCGGTCGGCGCCCTCGTAGCGAACGAGGTCGACAGCGGCTCCGACAGCATCCTCGACCGCGGCGAGCGAGGCGGGATCGTCCCACGGCCGACCGTCGATCAACGCGCTGCCATCGGCCGCCAGGGTGCTGCGCAGACCGAGCAGGCGCGGCCGGGTGCGGGACGTGACGATTCGGCCGTCCCGCGCGCTGACGTGGATCAGGCGGTCGCCCGCCACGCCGTCGGCGAGCACGTCGAGCGCCTCGACGGCCTCACCGGCGAGCGACTTGACGGGGTACCGCCACAGCTCTGCCACGCGCAGGAGGTCGGTTGTCGGGCCGGCAGCCATCGTGTCCATCCTCAACATCGGGAACACTCTAACTAACGGTTACACCATTAGTTTATTCCGCCAGCTCGATCTCGGCCAGGACCAGCGCTCCCGCCGCCGCCAGCGCTGCGAGGGCCGCCGGGATGTCCCAGCGGGAGCGATCCTCCTCGCCGACCATGTTGGAGATCGCGCGCAGCTCGAGCGCGGGCACGTCGGCCAGCGCTGCAGCGCGCAGGACGCCGAACCCCTCCATCGCCTCGACCGACGCTTGGGCCGCCGAGCGCCCGACACCCGCCGTCGTGGCGATCTCGACCACCGGCGCGTCCGGCAGCGCCCGCGTCGCCGCTGCCAGCAGCTCGGACGACACCTCCACGACGCGCTCCACCGGGATCGCCGCGGACAGGTCGTCGTAGACGGCGCGCGCGCCGATCACCACCGATCCGATGCCGAAGCCCGCCGCCGCCCGAGCGCCGGCGATGCCGACATGCAGCACGGCGTCGGGCCGCGAGCGCGCGATCGCGGCCGCCGTGGCCGCCGCCGCCTCGACCGGCCCGACACCGCAGGCCAGCGTCGCCGTCGACCGGCCCACCCACGCGAGCTCAAACGGCGTCGCCGCGACCACGAGTACGTCCACCGCGCCAGCATGCCATCCTTCGCCCCGTGACCCGCGTCGCCTACGAGCTCTCCGGCCGCCCGGCCGTGCTCGTGGTCGATCTCGCCGAGGCTGCGGCCGGCTGGCGCGTCCGCGACGCGGAGGCGCAGGTCACCGACGTCCTCGCCCTCGCGCCGCCCGACGACGTCGGGCGGCTGATCCGTCACGCCCTCGTCGAGATCCGCGCGCACGCGGCGTCCAACGACCGCGGAGCCGAGCAGCTGCGCCGGCTCGCGGCCGAGGTGTGGCGCGACTATCGGCGAGCGATCGACGGCGTCGGCGAGCAGTCGCCGCTGCCCGGGGTCTGACGCGGTGCTGTACCTGGGTCGCGAACGACTCTAGACTGGCACGCGATGGACGCAATCGAGGGGCTCGGGGTCTTCTACATCGGACGGCCGTACGACCTTGCTACCCAGACGTCGGAAGACGTGCCGCTGCTCTACGACTCGAAGGACCTCGTCACGCACGCGGTCTGCGTCGGCATGACCGGTTCCGGCAAGACGGGCCTCTGCCTGGCGATGATCGAGGAGGCCGTCCTGGACGGCATCCCGGCCGTGATCGTCGACCCGAAGGGCGACCTCGCGAACCTGTTGCTGACGTTCCCGGAACTGCGGCCCGAGGACTTCCGGCCGTGGATCGACGAGGCAGAGGCGCAGCAGGCCGGCGTCACGCCCGACGAGTTCGCCGCGCAGACCGCGGGCCGCTGGGCCAAGGGGCTCGCTGATTGGGGACAGGACGGCGCACGCATCGGCCGGCTGAAGGACGCCGCCGACTTCGCCATCTACACGCCCGGATCGGATGCCGGCCTGCCGGTGTCGGTCCTCGGCTCGCTGGCGCCGCCGCCGGGCCAGCCCGACGCCGAGACGATACGCGACTCGGTGGCCACCACCGTCTCCGGCATCCTCGGCCTGCTCGGCATCGACGCCGACCCGATCAAGAGCCGCGAGCACATCCTCGTCTCGACGATCCTCGCCGCCTCGTGGCAGGCCGGCAAGGCGCTCGACCTACCGGGGCTGATCGCCCAGATCCAGTCGCCGCCCGTGCAGAAGATCGGCGTGCTCGACGTCGAGACCTTCTTCAAGGCCGACGACCGGTTCGCGCTCGCAATGCAGATCAACAACCTGCTGGCGGCACCCGGGTTCGACCTGTGGATGAAGGGCGAGCCGCTCGACGCGCAGCGCATGCTGGTGACGCCGGAGGGGCGGCCGCGGGTATCGATCTTCTCGATCGCGCACCTCTCCGACTCCGAGCGGATGTTCTTCGTGACGCTGCTGTCCAACGCGATGGTGGCGTGGATGCGCGCCCAGTCGGGCACCTCCTCGCTGCGTGCGATCTACTACCTGGACGAGATCTTCGGGTTCTTCCCGCCGGTCGCGGAGCCGCCCTCGAAGCGCCCGCTGCTGACGCTCCTGAAGCAGGCCCGGGCCGCCGGCCTCGGGGTCGTGCTCGCGACGCAGAACCCCGCCGACCTGGACTACAAGGGGCTGTCGAACGCCGGCACCTGGATGATCGGGCGACTCCAGGCCGACCGCGACAAGCAACGGCTGCTGGACGGCCTCGAGGGTGCCGCGGCGACCGGCGCGTTCGACCGCAGCAAGATGGAACAGACGATCGCCGTCCTCGGCAAGCGCGTGTTCCTGATGAACAACGTGCACGAGTCGGCGCCCGTGGTGTTCGAGTCGCGGTTCGCGCTGTCGTACCTGCGCGGCCCGCTCACCCGCGACCAGATCCGGACGCTGATGGCCGGTCGCGCGCCCGCAGCAGCCGCCGCCGCCATCCCGTCGGCAGCGACGGAGCCGACGCCGACGCCGCAGGCCGCCACGCCGGCCGCCGCGCTCGCCGCGCCGACTCCCGCTGCGCCGGTGACGTCGCCGGTGCCGGCCATCCCGCCCGACGTGCCGCGCTACTACGTGCCGCGGCGCGGCTCCGGGCCCGCCGGGGCCACGCTGCACTACGTGCCGATGGCGATCGGCAGCGCCTCCGTGCGCATCGGACTCTCAAGCTCGGAGGTGACGCTGCTCGCGCCGCTGTCCGACGGCGCGGTGACGCTCACGTGGGACTCCGGGGTCGACGCGGGCGTGACGGCCGGCGACCTCGGCACCTCCGCCGAGGGTGACGCCAGCTACGGCGACGTGCCGGCTGCCGCCCGCACGAAACGCGCCTACGCGACCTGGTCGAAGGACCTCGGCGACTGGCTCTACCGGACGCAAGAGGTAACCGTCTACAAGAGCGTGAGATTCAAGGAGACCTCGCTGGCTGGCGAGAACGAGGGCGACTTCCGCAACCGCCTCGCCGTGGCGGCCCGGGAGCAGCGCGACGAGGCCGTCGCGAAGCTCCGTGCGAGGTTCGACACGAAGCACGCCGCACTGGCGGAGCGCGTCCGCAAGGCCGAGCAGGCAGTTGACCGCGAGGCCGAACAGGCGCGCGGCGCGAAGGTGCAGACCGCGATCTCGCTGGGCTCGTCGATCCTCGGCGCGTTCCTCGGCCGCCGCAGGTCCGCCGCCGGCGCGACCAGCGTGCTGCGCGGTGTCGGCCGCTCCGTCGACCAGGCCGGCGACACCGCCAGGGCGAAGGAGACCGTGGCCGCGATCCAGGCCCAGGACGCCGAGCTGGAGCGCGAGTTCCAGGCCGCCACGGCCGACCTCGACCGGTCGTTCGATCCGCTCACCGAGCCGCTCGACACGCTCGCGGTGCGCCCGAAGAAGGCCGACATCGACGTGCGGCTGGTAGCGCTCGCGTTCGCCCCGCACTGGCTCGACGCGAACGGCGTCCTGACGGCGGCGTGGCGATGAGCCGCTTCTCGAACCTCCGCGTGGAGCCCGGCTCGAAGGTGAAGCTCGGCGACCACGACCCGGGCGCCCGGCTCGGCTACGACACGAAGGAGGACGCGAACGCGGCAACCGCCAAGCACGCCGCGAAACTCCCGGAGTTGTCGGCGAAGCTGGCTGCGACGCGCGCGAAGGCCGTGCTGCTGGTACTGCAGGGCATGGACTGCGCCGGCAAGGACGGCACGACGCGCGCCGCGTTCGCGACCGTCTCGCCGACGTACCTGAAGGTGACCTCGTTCAAGGCGCCCTCGTCCGCCGAGCTCGCGCACGACTTCCTCTGGCGGGTCCAGGCCAACCTGCCCGAGCGGGGCCAGATCGGCGTCTTCAACCGCTCGCACTACGAGGACGTGCTGGTCGTGCGTGTCGACAACCTCGTCCCCGAGGCGGTCTGGAGCAAGCGCTACGACGCGATCAACGAGTTCGAGCGGCACCTCTCCAACGAGGGCACGGTGTTCGTCAAGGTGATGCTCAACCTGTCACGCGAGGAGCAACTGGTGCGGCTGCGCGAGCGGCTCGCCGATCCCACCAAGAACTGGAAGTTCTCCGCAGCCGACGTCGCGAAGCGCAAGCAGTGGGACTCCTACATGGATGCCTACCGCGCGATGCTCGAGCGCACGTCGACGGAGTGGGCGCCGTGGTACGTCGTGCCCGCCGACCACAACTCCGTGCGCAACGCGGCCGTCACCGAGCTGCTGGTCGACGCGCTCGACCAGCTCGACATGCAGTGGCCGGCTCTCGACCCGGCCGTCAAGGCGCTCACCGTCGAGTGAGCCGAAGGAGGACGACATGGACTTCGACGACCTGGTCGACAAGGCGAAGGAGCTCGCCGCCGATCACAAGGACGAGCTCGAGGAGACCGTCGAGGACGTAAAGGGCATCGCGACCGGCGACGGCAGCGTCACCGACAAGCTGAAGGCCGCAGCGGAGGCCGCGAAAGAGAACCTGACGTGAAGCTCGAGGCCGTCGAGGGCATCGGCGAGATCTACGCCGCAGCGCTCCGCGAGGCCGGTATCACGACCACCGAGGACCTGCTCGTGCGCGCCGGGTCGCGCTCCGGGCGCGGCATGCTGGCGGCGGCCAGCGGTATCGCGGAACGGCTGATCGGCGAGTGGGTCAACCACTGCGACCTGATGCGCATCGACGGCGTCGGCCCGGAGTACGCCGACCTGCTCGAGGCAGCAGGAGTCGACTCCTGCCTGGAGCTCGCGGGCCGCAACGCGACGAACCTGCACGCCGCGCTGGCCGCCACCAGCGATGCGACCACGCTGGTGCAGCGAGTGCCGTCGGTCGAGATGGTGCAGCGGTGGATCAGCGCGGCCGGCAACGCCGACCGCGTCGTGACCCACTAGCCGGTTGCGCGTCGGGGTCGATATCGGCGGGACGCTCACCGACGCCGTCCACGTGGACGGCGTCGGTCCTGCCACCGTCGCGAAGGCCCGCACGACGCCGGGCGAGATCGCGCGCGGTCTCCTCGACGCCCTGCGGGTCCTCGGCGACCGCGCCGGCACCGAACGGATTGTGCTGGTGACGACCGAGGGCTTCCGCGGGCAGACCAACCCGGCCCTCGCGGCCCGCGGGCGCGATGGCGCAGGGCCGGGTGCGCTGGGCGCGATCCGCCTGCTGGGAGCCGGCGGCGGCGGCTTCGGCGCCCGTGAAACCTGACGCCTCGCGACGATAGACCGCGCGCCCGTGCCGCACCACGCCCGCTCCCGCGCACCTCACGCACAAGGCCGCACAGGTCGCGCGACCTGTGGCACTTCCGGCACGAAGCGTTCTGGGGACGCTCTCATGTTTGTCAAGCGGTGAGGTGGTGGTAGATCTCTCGGCTGATGTAGCGTTTTAGGCAGCGGAGGATCTCTCGGGTGGTGAGCCCTTCGTTGCGGCGGCGGTCGGCGTAGGCGCGGGTTTTT
>JBBQFB010000091.1:0-14783 GCA_038321545.1 Gaiellales bacterium | reverse complement strand
GTCGCGTTCGAGTCGGCGGCCGGGAACCGCAACTTCGGCAAGCGCTACGGCGACATCGGCGTGTTCGTGCGAGACCTGTCGACCGACCGGGTGTCGCGCAACCTGCGCACCCGGCAGAAGGGCTTCGCCGCGTCGCGGTCGGCGTGGGGACCGGCCCTGGCGGCCGACGGCCGGCACCTCGTCTACCAGGCCGTCGACGACACCGGTCGCGTGCTGGTGCGGGTCGCCGACCTGACGGACGGCACGGCGAGGACGGTGGTCCGCGCAACGGCCGCGATGACGCCGTTCGAGCCCGACATCTCGGCCGACGGCAGCCGCGTGGCGTATACCGCGGCGACGGGGCACGGCTCGACGGTCGAGGTGGTCGACGTCGACTCGGGCACGACGACGCCGGTCGCCGTCGCGTCCGGCGCGTTCGCGGCGCAGCCCGACCTGTCGGCGGACGGGCAGCACGTCGCCTTCGTCTCCGGCGCGGCGGGCGAGGCCCCGACAGCGTTCGTGAGCGCCCTCGACGGCTCTCCGCCGGTCGGCGTCGGCGAGGCCGGTGCGCTGCGGCCGGTCACGTCCGCCGACGGCGGCGTGGTCGCCTACACCGCCGTCACCGCGACGACCCGCAAGGTGATGGTGCACGACGTGGCAGGCGGTACGAGCGAGGTCGTCAGCCGCGGTTCGGCGGACGCCGACCGAGCGGCCGGCGATCCGTCCATCTCCGACGACGGCAATCGCATCGCCTTCGTTTCGGCGGCCACGAACCTCGACGCCGCCAAGCCCGACGACACCCGCGGCGTGTTCGTCCGCGACCGCAGCGCCGGAACCATGACGCTGATGAGCGCGCCGTCCGACACCGGCGTCGCGCCGCCGGCACCCGTCGCGGTCGCGCCGACGGCGCCGAGGGGCACGGTCCTGGTCGCCGACAATGCCTTCTCGAGCACCGTGCTGAACGTCCGCGCGGGTGCCGCGCTGCAGTTCCACTGGGTGTCGGCGCAGAGCCACAACGTGACGGTGCTGCGAGGCCCGGAGCAGTTTCACGCGACGGCGCGAAACGATCGCGGCGCCGACGTCCGCCACGCGTTCGACACGCCCGGCCGCTACACGCTGGTCTGCACGCTGCACGAGCCCGGCATGCAGCTGACCGTCAACGTGCGTTAGCGCTCGAGATCGCCGGCGTCGAGCCGCGCCAGCAGGTACGCCGCCGACTGCTCGACGTGACGCCGTGCGGCGAGACCGGCGGCGTCGGCGTTGCCGGCGCGCAACGCCGACACGATCGCGCGGTGGTCGCGGATCGTCATCAGCGGGTCGGCCCGGTGGTACAGGCGCTGCAGGTAGCGCCGCGTCGTCATCTGTTCCAGCCGCTCGACGAGCTCGTCCAGCAGCATGTTGCCGCTGGCCGCGTAGAGCGCGAGGTGGAAGGCGTGGTTGAGCTCCTGCTGACGCTCGGCCGGTGCACCCCGCGCGACCTGGTCCTCGAGCTCGTCCTCGGCCGCGATCACGGCCGCCAGCGCCTCGTCATCGTGGCGCAGCACGGTCATGCGGGCCGCCAGCTCCTCGAGTGCCGCCCGGATCTCGAAGAACGACTCGATCTCGTTGCGGTCGACCGTGCGCACGCGGACGCCGTGGCCGGGAGCGCCCTCGACAGCGAGGCCGTCCTGGACGAGCCGCATGATCGCCTCGCGCACCGGCGTCCGCGATACGCCGAAGCGGCCGGCCAGGTCGGTGGAGGTGAGCGTCGAGCCGGCGGGCAGGGTGCCGTCGGAGATCGCATCGCGCAGCCGGACGTAGACCTCGTCCCGCACGGTCGTCGCCCGGGCGATGCGCTCCATCACGTCACGATGATGGCACGACGCAACCCTGGCTAGGCGAGATGTGCGCGAACCGCCTTGCCGTCGATGGTCGACCAGCCCTTCGCGACGGCGTACGCGACCATCGCACCGAACGCGTCGGGGTCGGCGATCCCGGCCGAGTGGTGCGCCAGCCAGTCGACGTCGAGCAGCACGTGCTCGGCGTCCAGCGGGCGTCCCGCGCCCGCGGCCTCCAGCGCCGCACCGGCTCGCGAGGCGTCGGTCGACTCGACCTGCAACCGCTTGCAGTCGTCCGCGTCGTGCAGCGACACCGCGCCGTCGGAGGCGATCCGGACGATCACCGCGCGGCGACCGGCTGGAAGGCGGGCGAGAACCGCGGCGCGACCTCGCGGGCGAACCGCTCGGCCCAGCGATGCTGCGCTGCGCGCGGTGCTCCGGGCGTGACGGTGTGCAGGATGATGTGGTCGAAGCCGGCGTCGGCGAACTCCTGCACCTTGCGGGCGCACGTGTCGGCCGAGCCGATGATCTGCGCCTCGGTCCACTTCGGGATGTTGTTCGGGTCGCACATCTTCTTCCAGCCCTCGAACGTCGCCGTCCACGCCTCGTAGCCACGGATGCCGGCGATGTCGACGCTGTGCGCGCCGTAGTGGCGCACCTGCGCCTCCATGAAGGCCGGCATGTACATCTTGGCCTCTTCGACGGCGTCCTCGTCGGTCTCGGCGACGATCACGTTCACGAGCAGGGGCCGCAGCTTCGCGGCGGCGTCTCGCGTGCCGAGCTCGGTCGCAGCGGCCTCCCAGGCGGGCAGCAGGTCCGGCGTCAGCTGGCCGAAGCTCGTGCACATGGGCGCCAGCCCGAGCTCGGCCATCACCTTCGTCGACGCAGCGGAGCCGATCGCGCCGAAGAAGTCGATCCGGTCGCGGATCGGGGTGGGGCGGATCCGCACCGGCGTGGACACGTGCACGTGGTCGCCCTGGAACGTGAACGTCTCGCCGCTCATCGCGAGGTCGAGCACCTTCCACAGCTCGGCGAACCGCTCGCGGGCCTGCGTCATGTCGACTCCGAACGCGTCGTACTCGTACTTGGCGGTGCCGCGGCCGAGCCCGATGTACAGCTTCTGCTCGGTCATGTTCGTGAGCATCGCGAGCTCGCCCGCCAGGCGCAGCGGCTCGTACCAGGGCGTCACCAGCACGCACGTGCCGAGGGCGAGGTCGGGGAACCGGGCTGCGATGTGCGCCATCGAGAGAATCGGCGCCGGGCACGGGTAGTAGTCGGAGAAGTGGTGCTCGATGAACCACGCGGTCCGGTAGCCGAGGTCGCGATGGAACGCGCAGCTGTCGAGCAGCCCCGAGTAGAGGTCCGCATCCGAGACGCCGGCGGCGTCGGCTGGCACGGCAAGGAAACCGAAGTCGACCGTCATGGGCCAAACAATAGACCTTTGATCCTTACCCGGTCAAGCAGGTATCCTCGCGCCGATGCCGTTGCCGCCGGATGTCCGCCCACTCGACCCGGTCGCAGCCGTCCCTGCGCACGAGCTCGTGCTGGCGCAGCTGCGCCGGTCGATCCACCTCGGCCACTTCGGTGCCGGCGACCGCCTGCCGCCCGAGCGAGAGCTCGCCCGGCAGCTCGGGGTGTCGCGCACGACGGTGCGCGAAGCGGTGCGCGTGCTGGAGGGCGAGGGCCTGGTCGAGATCAAGCGCGGCTCGTCGGGCGGCATCTCCGTGCGGCCGCAGTCGCCCGGTCCGACCGAGCTGCGACGGCGCCTGCGCGAGTTCGAGGAGATCATCGAGTTCCGTCTCGCCGTCGAGCCGATGGCCGCGCGCCTGGCCGCGCAGCGACGTACGAAGACCGACATCGCCGCCCTCGCGCGCACGTTCGGGTGGCTCGAGGCGCTTGCGGCGACCGGCGCCGAGGGCGCCGTCTCCGACTGGGTGCGCGCCGACGGCGAGTTTCACCTGCTGATCGCCCGCATGTCGCGCAACCCGCGGCTGATGGCGGCCATCGAGGAGGCTCGCGCGGGCATGTTCCTGCCGATCGGCGCGGTCTTCGGCAAGCTCGAGTCGCGCGCCCACGTCATGCACGCCGAGCTGCACGATTCGATCGTCGCGGGCGACGCCGACCGCGCCGCCGCCGCCATGACCGCGCACGTCGAGGCCACCCTGGCCGACGTGCGCGCCCTCGTCCGCCGTTAGTGCCACCTCGGCGCCGAGATGCCTGCGAACGACCGCCTCACGACGCTAGCCGGCTGCTCCCGCTGCCGCCGCCAGCGCGTCGCGGAAGCACTCGATCGGCGCGCGGATGAAGCCCGCTCCGATCTGGCCGCCGTCGCGCCCCGGGATGCCGACGTCCATGGCCGGCAGGATGCCGGTCGCCATCACCTTCTCGACGTCGATGCCGGTGGGCGAGCCGCGGTAGTCGAACTGCGGGATCTTGTACTCGGTGTGCTCGCCGACGCAGATGTCGTAGAGCTCGAGGTTGCGGTCGATGAGCGCCTTCGCCGTGCCGCCCTGATAGCGCTGCAGCGGCAGGGCGGCGGCCTGCGCGAAGCCGCCCAGGCCGGCGGTCTCGGTGATGATCGATTCGCCGCCCATCCACGTGATCTCGTCCTCGGCGTGGCCGGGGAAGAGCTTCGCGGTGGCGACCGCGTGCGGGCCGCGGAACCACGTGTCGCCGAGGCCGGAGACGCGGATCGCGAAGCCCTGGCACGAGAACGTCATCGCCGTCACCACGGTCGAGCCCTCGATCCCATGCGCCGCGTCGCACGCAGCCTTGCAGGCCGCCATCGAGAGCCGCAGGAAGTGGTAGTCGTTGCCCTGGAAGGCCTCGTACAGCGCGCGCACGCCGGGCAGGTCGTCGACCGCCAGGTCGAGCAGCGGCAGCGCGAGGGCCTCCTCGAACAGCATCGTGGCGGCGGCGGAGCGCGAGTGGCACTCGTCGCCCATCTGGACGGCCTTGCGCATGATCGGCACCAGCTCGATGCCGCCGGCGGCCCGCACGGCCTTGCCGACCACCGGGCCGAGCACGTTGTTGATGTGCTCCAGGCGCTCGTGGACGCCCTCGTCGTAGCAGCCGTAGTTGAGCCGGCGTCGCTCCTTGCCCTCGTAGAAGTTGCAGAAGGCGGTGTTGCCGAACGGCGGGTTCTCGACCACGAACACCGGCATCGAGGCGGTGTAGACGCCCGCCAGCGAGCCGACGCAGCCATAACCGTGCGCGCCGTCGACGACGATCGCGCCCGACTCGAGCCGTGCGATCGCGTCGTCGCGCGTGGTCGCGAGCCCCTCGAACTGGGCAGCGCCGATGATCGCCTCCCGCTGGCCGCCGGTGTACTCGGCGAACGGCAGCGGTGCGCCCGACGTGAGGATCAGGTTGGGCGCGTAGCCGGGGATCACCTCGCCCGCCGGGCGCACGTCGACGAGCCGTGGCTCGGACGCGCACAGGCGGCGGTGGGACTCCAGGTTGGCTGCGGCTCGGTCGCTCACAGCGCCGTCACGCCGCCGTCGGCCACGATCGTGGTGCCGGTGATGTAGGAGCTGCGATCGGAGAGCAGGTACTCGACGATGTCGGCCATCTCCTCGACGGTGCCGAGGCGCTTCAGCGGGACCTGCTCGATCAGCGGCTCCTCGCCGCCCGAGACGGCCCGCATGGCCGCGCTCATCGGCACCGCGATGTAGCCCGGCGCGAGGCAGTTGACACGCACGTTCGGCGCCAGCTCGCAGGCCAGGTAACGGGTGTAGGCCATCAGCCCGGCCTTCGACGCGCCGTACATCGAGGCGCCGGTGAGCCGGCCGATGAGGCCGGTCAGGCTCGCGATGTTGACGACCGCGGAACCCTCGCCGAGATGTGGCGTGGCGGCCTTCAGCACGCGCGCGGCCCCGGCCACGTTGACCCGCCAGAGGATGTCCATCTCGTCCTCGTTCGAGTCGCGCACGGGCGTGAAGCGCACCAGACCGGCGCAGTTCACGACGCCGCGCAGCCGTCCCATGGAAGCGGCCTTGGCGACCGCCGCGTCGACCGACGCCTGGTCGCGAACGTCCATCTCGACCGGATGGATGTTCTCGCCCGCCGGGTCGTCCTTCGCGAGCATGTCGGCGAGGTCGCCGGCCACGACGGTGTAGCCGGCACCGGACAGCCGCCGGTTGATGGCCTGCCCGATACCGCCGGCACCGCCGGTCACGATCGCAACGTCTGTCACCCGATGTCCTCCTGCACGATGTGTTCGGTTTGTGCCCTACGCGAGGGCCGTGCGCAGCGCATCGCCGGCGTGGCGAAGCGCGTCGGCAGCGACCGGGAAGACCGATTCAAGGCCGAAGTAGCCGTGGATCATCCCGTCGTACACGCGGTAGTCGACGGCGACGCCCGCCTCGCGCAGGTGGTCGCGATACCGCTCGGCCTGCAGGTGCAGCGGGTCGCACTCGGCCGACTGGATCTGCGCCGGCGGCAGCCCCGTGGCGTCGCCGTACAGCGGCGAGACGCGCGGATCGCGGGCGTCGTCCGGCGATGTGAAGTAGTGCGAGTAGTGCCAGAGGATCTCGTCGCGGTACAGGAAGTAGCCCTCGTACGCCATGTCGAATCCCGCGTCGACGTCGGCCACCGTGACCGGGTAGATCAGCAGCTGGAAGCGCAGGGCGGGCCCGCCCGCGTCGCGCGCCAGCTGGGCCACGACGGCCGCCAGGTTGCCACCCGCCGAGTCGCCCGCGACCGCCATCCGGGCCGCGTCGGCGCCGAGCTCGCCGGCGTGCTCCGCGGCCCACAGCGTTGCGGCCCACGCGTCGTCGACGGCGGTCGGGAACTTCGCCTCGGGCGCGAGCCGGTAGTCCACGTTCAGCACCACCGCGCCCGACGCGTTCGCCAGCGAGCGGCAGATCGTGTCGTGCGACTCGTGCGAGCCGAGCAGCCAGCCGCCACCGTGGAAGTAGACGACCAGGCCGAGCCCCTGCTCGTCGGTGGGGCGGTACGAGCGGGCGGCAATCGTGCCGCCGGCGACGGGGATCTCGTGATCGGCCGTCGAGGCAACCGGCTCGCCGGGCCGGAGGCCCTCGAACAGGGCCTCGAAGTTGGCCCGCGCCTCCTCGACGGGAAGGAGGTGCGCGTTGGGACGACCGGACGCCACGAAGTCGTCCAGCATCTTCTGCGCTACGGGGTCGAGCGGCACCGAGTTCCTCCGTCCAGCTTTTGGTCTACTTTAGGGCCCATTGGCCCCGCCAGCAAGGAGCGACGCCTTGACGCCAGACCCGCGACCGTGGTACCACGTGCCACCGTGCTGACCCTTTCCGAGCTGCAGGCTGCCGTCTCCGCCGGGACGATCGACTCCGTCGCGATCGTCACTCCCGACCTCCAGGGCAAGCTGATGGGGAAGCGCATCCCGGCGCAGGCCTTCCTCGACTCGCATGTCATCGAGATCTCGTCGTCGATCTTCATCTACGACAACGAGCAGAACGTCAACGAGGGCTTCCCCGAGATCGGCGAGCAGAACGGCTGGGCCGACGCTGCCTGCGTGCCCGACATGGCGAGCCTGCGGCGAGCCGCCCACCTCGACAAGGTCGCGCTCGTGCTGGGCGACCTGTGGTGGACGGGCGAGCGCCGGGTCGAGGTGTCGCCGCGCAACGTGCTGCGCGCGCAGTGCGATCGCGCGGAGGCCGCCGGGTACACGCCGTGGGCGGCAGTCGAGTACGAGTTCTTCGTCTTCCGGGACACGTTCGAGGAGGCGCACGCCAAGGGCTACCGCAACCTCGAGCCGGTGCACCGCACGCAGACGGACTACTCCATCTACCGCGTCGATCGCGACGAGGAGCTGCTCGGCAGCCTGTGGCGCACGTTCGTCGCCAGCGGCATTCCGGTGGAGTCCATCAAGAGCGAGATGGGGCACGGCCAGTACGAGATCACGTTCCAGCCGACTGCCGCCCTCGTGGCCGCCGACCGGGCCGCGCTCGGCAAGCTGTTCACGCGTGAGATCGCTGCGCAGCGCGGCCAGTCCGCCACGTTCCTGGCACGGCTCGCTCCGGCCGGCATGGGCTCGTCGGGCCACGTCCACCTGTCGCTCTCGGGTGGCGGCGGCGAGAACCTGTTCGACCCGGACGGCAAGGGCCTGTCGGCCGTCGGGCGCCAGTTCATCGGCGGCATCATGCGGCGTGCGCCGGAGTTCATGGCCCTCGCGTGCCCCTACGTCAACTCCTACAAACGCCTCGACCCGGCCAACTTCGTGTCGGCCGCGCTCGACTTCGGCGCGGAGGGCCGCACGACGCCGTTCCGCGTCTGCGGCCACGGCCGGTCGCGCAACGTCGAGTACCGCATCCCCGGCGCCGACGGCAACCCGTATCTCGTGCTGGCGGCGATGGTCGCCGCGGGCCTCGAGGGCATCGAGTCCGGCGCCGAGCCGTTCGAGGCCGGATCCAAGGAGGCGAAGGCGGTCGGCGACCTGCCCGACAACCTCCGCGACGCCGTCGACCGGTGGCAGTCGTCGGAGTGGGCCCGGACGACGTTCGGCGATCTGGTCGTCGACCACGTCGCGGTCGAGCGGCGGCACGAGCTCGCGGTGTTCGACCGGGAGATCTCCGACATCGAGCTGCGGCGAGGGTTCGAATGGGTGTAGCGCTCGTCACGGGCGGCGCCGGCGGCATCGGCCTCGCGACCGCGCGACGCCTGCGGCGCGACGGCCACGATGTCGTGGTGGCCGACGTGCTCGACCCGCCCGCCGACCTCGACGCGACGTTCGTCCGGTGCGACCTGGTCGATATCGACGCCTCCGTCACGGCGCTGCGCGACGCGATCCCCGGACCGCTGCAGGTGCTCGTGAACGCCGCCGGAATCGTCGAGCGCACGCACTTCGGCGAGTACACGCTGCCCGAGTTCGAGCGCGTCTACGCGGTCAACATGCGCGCGCCGATGTTCCTGATCCAGGGTCTCTCCGACCGTCTCGGCAAGGGCTCCGCGATCGTGAACGTGGCGTCGATGGAGGCCACCGACGTGGTCGCCTCGACGGGACGCACGACGGCCATCTACGCGTCCACCAAGGCGGCGCTCAAGAACCTCACCGAGACGATGGCGGCCGAGCTCGGGCCACGCGGCATCCGCGTCAACGCGGTCGCGCCGGGCCTGATCGTGACGCGCCTGACGACCGGGATCCCGTCGGAGACGCGCGACTGGTTCAACCGGCTGACGCCGCTCGGCGACGGCTTCGGCCAGCCAGAGGACATCGCCGACGTGATCGCCTTCCTGGCGTCGGACGACGCGCGCTTCGTGACCGGGGTGTGCGTTGCGGTGGACGGCGGCATGAGCCTCGGCCTGGTTCGCCGTTGACGCCGTCGCGCGCCGAGGGCGAGCTCGCGCACTGGCCGCCGCTCGGGCGTCAGATCCGCACGGGCACGTGGACGGAGCAGGCCGAGTCGACGGCCGATCGTATCGAGCGGGCGGTCGCCGACGGCCGCCGCGACGACGCCCGGCAGCTGGCGCGCCAACTGCCGGTCGAGGCGGAGGAGATCCACGAGCTGTACGTCGCCTGGAGCCTGCGCATGGCAGAGCTGCTGGGCGTGCCCGCCACCGACCAGGCCGTGCACGAGACGGCGTGGCAGGCGTTCATCGCCACGTGCGACGCGTGGCAGCCCGGCCAGCCGCTGCAGCCGCTGCTCGACGCCTGGGCGATCCCGCACGACGTCCACCTCCAGGAGGTGGCCGACCTGGTCGACCGCGTCGTCGAGGCGTGGGGCGAGGAGCGGCTCGGCGAGCTCTGGGCCGACCTGCAGGCGGGCGGCACCGACTTCTACCGCGCCACGTACGGCCCGGATCACCCGTGGGACGGCTCCGCCGAGCGCCTGATCCAGGTCGCGATCGAGGGGATGCACGGCCATCTCGGCGGCCCCGCACGGCGCGGCGACGTGCAGGTCGCCGAGCACGCCGACCGCGTGGAGCTGACGTTCGATACGTGCGGCTCGGGCGGGCGGATCCTGGCCGGCGAGCGCAACGGGATCGTCTCCGGATCGCACGACTTCGCGTGGTCGACGCCCGGCGTGTGTCGCTACTGCGTGCACTGCTGCGTGCTCCAGCAGCTGACTCCGATCGACGACTTCGGCTATCCGGCGCGCGTCATCGACCCGCCCACGCGCCCCGGCGAACCGTGTACCTGGACCGTCTACCGCGACCCGTCGCTCGTGCCTGCCGAGGCCTACGAGCGCGTTGGAAGGACCAAGCCCAATGGCTGACACACCTGCGATTCCGACCTCCCGCCTACGCCTCGAGATCGTCGACACCGAGGGCAACCTGCGCGGGAAGTACAGCGCGTCCGCCAAGCTCGCGAAGGGCAACGGCGCGACCCTCTCCGACGTGATCTACGTGCTCACGATCCGCGACGAGGTGTTCGAGTCGCCGCTGACCGGCGTCCCGACCGGCTTCCCCGACGTGATCATGCAGCCCGACTGGTCGACGCTCGTGCCGGTGCCGTGGGAGACCGACGTCTCGGCCGTCATCGTGGACGTCACGACGAAGGACGGGCGGCCGCTCGAGGTCGACCCGCGCATGCAGCTGCGGCGGTCGGTCGAGCGGCTCGAGGCGGCCGGGTTCGAGGCGCTGTTCGGCGTCGAGTACGAGCTGTACCTGTTCCACGACGACGACGAGGCGTTGCGCGCCGGACGGCCCCGCGACCTGCGCTCGACGGGCCGCGAGTGGCAGGCGTACAGCCTGTGGCGGTTCGAGGACATCCGGGAGTTCGTCGCCGAGGCCGAGGTGATGATGCGCGCCTACGGCGTCTCGATCGAGACGTGGTCGACGGAGCTCGGGTATGGGAACATCGAGTGCGCGATCAACGCGCTGCCACCGCTGCAGGCGGCCGACGCCGCGGCGCGGTTCAAGGTCGGGCTGAAGGCGCTCGCGAAGCGGCACGGTCTGATCGCGACGTTCATGGCGAAGTGGGACATGACGCAGTCCGGCTGCTCGGGGCACCTGCACCAGTCGCTGCTGCGCGACGGGCGCAACGCGTTCGCCGGCGGAACGATGGACACCCTGTCGGAGACCGGCCGGCACTACCTGGGCGGGCTGATCGCGAGCTCCCGCGAGCTGTCGGCGTTTGCGACGCCGAACGTCAACTCCTACCGGCGCCCGAGCCCGGAGCTGTGGGCGCCGACGAACGCCAGCTGGGGCTGGGACAACCGGCAGGCGAGCGTCCGCGTGATCACGATCGACCAGGACGCCTCGCGGCTCGAGTACCGCCGGCCGGGGGCCGACCTGAACCCGTACCTCGCGATCGCGGCGTGCCTCGATTCCGGCCTGCGCGGGATTGCCGAGCAGATCGAGCCGCCCGCGGCGTCGGTGGGTCCGGCCTTCGCCGACGCGTCGATTCCCAACTTTCCGCTCAGCCTCGAGGAGGCGGCCGACGCGCTCGACCAGTCGAAGCTCGCACGCACGTGGTACGGCGATCTCTACATCGACCACTACGTCGCGTCGCGGCGCGCCGAGGCGGGCATCGTGCGCGGCATCCGCGACGGGCAGGTGCCGGACTACGAGGTCGCGCGCTACTTCGAGATCGCCTGATGATCGACCTGACGGGCAAGACGGTCCTGCTCACCGGCGCTGCGAGCGGCATCGGCGCGGCCGCCGTCCGCCTGATGGCCGGCGCCGGAGCGCGCGTGGCCGGGTTCGACCTGGCGCCGTCTGACACCGAGCTGTCGATCATCGGCGACGTCACGCGCGCGAGCGACCTGGAGGCGGCGGTGGCGCAGGTCGAGCAGCGCTTCGGCGGGCTCGACGCGTACGTCTCCAACGCCGGGCTGTTCCTGGCCGGCGGCGGCGACGGACCGTCGCCGGGGCTGGCGGAGGACGCGTGGCAACGGACGCTGGACGTGAACCTGAAGTCGGTCTACCTGGGCGCGAAGTACGCCATCCCCGCGCTGCAGCGGCGGGGCGGCGGGGCGATCGTCAACGTCGGCTCGGTCGCGGCCCTGCGCGTCGGCTCCGGCGCGTCCGACGCCTACACGGCGGCCAAGGGTGGCGTGCACGCGATCACCCGCACGCTCGCAGTCGAGCACGCGCCGGCGATCCAGGTGAACGCGATCGCGCCCGGTCCGATCGCGACGCCGATGACCCGGGGCGTGCCGGACGAGAACTTCGGTGCGCTCGAGGCGATGGTGCCGATGGGCCGGCTGGGGCGCCCGGAGGAGGTGGCCGCGATGATGTGCTTCCTCGTCTCCGACCTCGCCTCGTACTGCACCGGCCAGGTCTATGTCGTCGACGGTGGCTACACGGCCAAGTAGGATCGCCCGCATGCTCCGACTCCTGACCGGCGGCAACGTCCGCACGCTCGACCGGGCCGGCACGGTCGCCCAGGCCATCGCCCTGCGCGGCGACCGCATCGTCGCGGTCGGTTCCGACAGCGAGATCATCGCGCTCGGCGGCGCGCGGGAGGACCTCGGTGGCAAGACGGTCGTCCCCGGGCTGATCGACGCCCACAACCACCTGCAGATGACCGGGCGCGTGCTGGAACAGGTGCAGCTGTTCGACTGCCGGTCGATCGACGAGATCGTGGAGCGCGTCGCGGAGCGGTGCCGAGCGCTGCCGCCAGGCACGTGGGTGCTCGGGCGCGGGTGGGACGAGAGCCTGCTGCACGAGCGGCGGCACCCGACCCGGCACGACCTCGACCCGGTCTCCCAGGAGCATCCGGTGGTGCTGGAGCGGGTGTGGAACAAGCTGGTCTGCAACGGCGCCGCGCTGCGTGCGGCCGGCGTCGATCGGGATACGCCCGATCCGGCGGGGACGCTGTACGCCGGGTCGTTCGAGCGCGACGGCGACGGACATCCGACCGGGCTGTTCCGCGACCGCGCGAAGGAGCTGATCTGGCGCTGCGTGCCCGAGCCGACCGAGGTCGACTGGGTGAAGGCGATCACGGTCGCGTGTCGCGAGTACAACCGCGTCGGCCTGACCGCGGTGTGCGAGCCGGGACTCTATCCCGAGCAGATCCGCGCGTACCAGGAAGCGGAGCGCGAGGGTCGGCTGTCGGTCCGCGTGGACATGCTGATGGCCGGCTGGGGCTTCGGCACGGCTGCGCAGGAGGAGGGTCTGCGCGAGCGCCTCGAGCAGGTCGGCGGACAGGCCGGGTTCGGGGGCGACTGGCTTCGGCTGGGCGGCGTCAAGCTGCTCCCCGACGGCGGTATCGGCGACCGCACGGCGCGCATCTTCGAGCCGTACCTGGCCGAGCCCGGCAGCCGCGGGACGTGGGTGATCGACCCGGGCGAGCTGCCCGAGATCGTCCGCTTCTGTCACGACCGCGGCTGGGCCATCGACACGCACACGTGCGGCGACGAGGCCCAGGAGGTGACGGTCGCCGCCTATGCGGCGGCACAGGACGCGAACCCGCGGCCATGGCTGCGGCACCGCGTGCATCACGCCTACTTTCCGACGGCGCGGGCGTTGGAGCTGATGGCGCGGCACCAGATCGGAGCGGCCACGTCGAACCCGTTCATCGTCTACCTGGCGGAGAGCTTCGTGACGTCGCTCGGCGCCGAGCGCGTGCAGGGCGTGATGCCGATGCGGACATACCTTGACCACGGCGTGCCGCTGGCCGGGTCGTCGGACACGCCGGTCTCCGACCACAACCCGTGGACGGGCATCTACGCGGCCTGCGCGCGGCGCACCGAGCTGGGCCGTGAGCTCGATCCGGCGCAGCGGCTGACGGTCGACGAGGCGCTCCGGTCGTACACGAACGGGGGCGCGTGGATGATCGGCCGTGACGACCTCGGCTCGCTCGAGCCCGGCAAGCGCGCCGACCTGGTGGTGCTCGAGGAGGACCCGTACACGTCGGCTGTCGACGACCTGCGGCACGTCGTCCCGGCGAGCACCATGGTGGCCGGCGCCTGGGCGACGACGTGACGCCGGTGCGGTTGTACTGGCGTCCGGGGGCCGCGGCGATGGCGCCGCACGCCGCGCTGGCAGAGATCGGCCTGGAGTACGAGCTGGTGCGGATCGATCGGGACGAGGCGCAGACCTCGGCCGCGTACCGGGCGCTGAACCCCCTCGGCGTCGTGCCGACGCTGGTCGACGGCGATCGGGTGCTGACCGAGTCGGCGGCGATCCTGTTGGACCTCGCCGACCGCTATCCGGAGGCCCGGCTGGCGCCGGCCGACCGGGTGGAGTTCTACCGCTGGCTCGTGTTCCTGACGAACACGGTGCAGCAGACGCTGCTGCGGTTCATGTACCCGGAGCGGTACGGCGTGGCGGGCGTCGCTGAGCGGGCGGCGGTCGACCTGGCGGAGCAGTTCGCGGTGATCGAGAGCGGCCTGGCCGACCGCGAGTGGCTGGCCGGCGACCATCGCACCGCGGCTGACCTGTTCCTGTTCATGCTGACGCGGTGGGGTCGCCACATGCACCCGCCGGCGTGGGACAGCCCGAACATCCGCGCACATTTCCAGCGCACGCTGGCGCTGCCGGGCGTGCGCAAGATGGTCGGGGAGCAGGAGCTGGAGCTCCCACCCTGGGCTTGATGACCTGCGGTGCGCCGCGGCCTGGATCCGGATCAGGTCATCACCTGGCATTTGAGGCGTCTTCCTGTCGCCTCCGCGCTTGCGGCTGTTGACGGCCTCCGACGAAAGCTGCACGCCGCCACCGCTACACCCGCGCACGCCTTGCGTCTGCAATCCGAGACCGCTGCCCGTGCGACCTACGGCAGACAAGCCCGGCCTGGCGCAACGCTCCGGGCTGCGGCGCGGACCCCACGCATCGCAAGCCGGCGAACGCCTCACCAGCGCTACTCCCAGTACCGAATACCCCACCCGAAATCCGCGGCACCAAGCGCAGACCTGCCCAGCGCAGCCCGAACCGGCTCAGCCCGAGGCTGCGATCCGCCGCGTCCCGGATGCGGATGGGGTCATCACCTGGCATTTGAGGCGTCTTCCTGTCGCCTCCGCGCTTGCGGCTGTTGACGGCCTCCGACCAAAGCTGCACGCCGCCGCCGCTGCACCCGCGCACGCCTAGCGTCTGCGATCGGAGACGGCTGCTCGTGCGACC
>JBBQFB010000090.1:0-14922 GCA_038321545.1 Gaiellales bacterium | reverse complement strand
ACTCCGACGTGTGGCGGGCCGCCGTCGAGGCGCTCGTCCACGATCGCTCGCCGCGGGCCGTGCTGGTCGCGCACTCGGTCGACGGCATGAGCTTCGGGCCCGCCGTCGCCGCCACCCAGGGCCTGGGCCTCGCGACGGACGTCGTGGCGCTGGAGCAGTCCGGCGACGGGCTGCGGGTCACGCGTGCGCCGTACGGCGGCAAGGTCGCGATGACCGTCGACCTCCCCTCCGGCAGCCTCGTCCAGGTGCGCGGTGCGACGTTCCCGGCCGCCACGCAGGGCGGCGCGCCGCAGCGCACGACCTGCGCGTGCCCGCCGGTCATCTCCCGGCTCGCCCACCGCGGCTACGTCGAGCAGCCGGCCGGCGAGGTCGACATCACCGGCGCCGAGGTGATCGTGTCGATCGGGCGCGGCATCGGCGAGCGGGACAACATCGAGCTGTTCGAGCGCGTCGCGGCCAAGCTGGGCGCGACGCTGGCCTCGTCCCGGCCGCTGGTCGACGCCGGCTGGATGCCGCACGCGCGCCAGGTCGGCCAGTCGGGCACGACCGTCAAGCCCAGCGTGTACCTGGCGTTCGGCATCTCGGGCGCCGTGCAGCACCTGGCCGGCATGAAGGCCGCGCGCACCATCATCGCCGTCAACACCGACGCCCAGGCACCCATCTTCGGCGTCGCCCACTACGGATCGACGGTCGACGCGCTCGACGTCGCGGAGGCCATCGCGGATGCCTGACGTCCCGTTCGAGATCGAGGAGTACCGCCGCCGCGCGGCCGGCGTGCGCGAGGAGATGAGGCGCCGCGACATCGACGTCCTGTTCGTCACCAGCGCGCCGAACACGTGCTACCTGACCGGCTTCGAGTCGATCTGGTACCCGCCCCGCGCGCCCGTCGGCATCGTCGTCACGCGGGACTCCGACGACATCGTCTTCTGCGACTACGAGCGCCACCAGAACCACGTGCAGCAGCTCGCGCACTTCGACGACGCGATCTTCTACGCCTACACGACGGCCATCGGCACGATCGCTGACGAGTTCTCGCGCCGCGGCTGGTGCGACGGCACCGTCGGCGTCGAGTACTGGTCGATCAACCCCGGCCCGCCGCTGCTGCGCGAGGTCGCCGACGCGCTCGCCTCGCGCGGCGCGAACGTGGTGGCGGGCGACTGGGTCGTGAACCGGGTCCGGGCGATCAAGTCGGCGCCCGAGATCGACCGCGTCCGTCGCGCCTCGCAGATCGCCGACGAGGCGTTCCAGCAGGTGCTGGCCGAGATCCGCCCCGGCATGACCGAGCTGCAGGTGTCCGCGCGCGTCGACCTGGCGATGGCCGACCGGGGCGGCGAGCCGGCCGCGCTCCGCACGATGATCTCGGCCGGGCCCGACGTCTGGTGCCGGACGCATGGCACGCCCGGCCGGCGTCCGCTCGAGCGTGGGGACGTCATGTACTTCGACACCGCCGGCGTCGTCGATCGCTACCACGCCGACCTCTGCCGCACGATCTCGATCGGCGTCGACAACCCGGCTGCGCGCGAGATCCTCGACGTCACCCGCGGCTCGGTCGACGCCGTCATCGCCGCGGTGAAGCCGGGCGATCCGCTCGACGTCGCGCAGAAGGTGGCCGAGGACTACGTCTTCTCCCGCTTCGACCGCGAGCAGGTCTGGTGGGTCGGCGGCTACGCGATGGGCCTCGCCCTGCCGCCCGACTGGGTCGGTCACACGTACCTGTCCAACGACGCGTTCGAGCAGTTCACGTGGGAGCCCGGCTACCTCACGAACTACGAGAACATCCTGTTCGACCGCGACGCGCAGCTCACGGCCTCGTACATGGAGATGCTGCTGATGACCGAGACCGGCATCGAGGTGCTGTCGCGCGTGCCACGTGGCCTCCACGTGGCGCCCTGCGGCTAGGATCAGGGCGTGTCCGAGTACCAGATCACCTACTGGCGCGACCTGCCCTCCCTGGTCACCGCGCGCGACGGCGATGTCGTCTCCAAGGCCGAGCTGCCGCCGCGGTTCGCGGAGAGGATCGACCAGGTCGCGATGGACGAGGGACTGACCGGATCGGACGCCTACCTGGAGGGCTGGCGCCGCGGCGAGTGGATCGCCGGAGACGGCACGCCGGCCGAGCTGCTCGCAGCCGTCACCGCCCGCCTCGAGCAGGAGCACCCGGCATGAACCTCTACGAGCTGCTCGATCGCGGCGACCTCGTCCTCGGTGACGGCGCCATGGGCACGATGCTCCAGGAGGTCGGCCTCGACGACGGCGGCGCGCCCGAGCTGTGGAACGTCGACAAGCCCGATCCGGTGGCCGAGATCCTGGCCGGCTACGCCGAGTCCGGCGCCCAGTACCTGACGACGAACACGTTCGGCGGCACCGCCCCGCGGCTGCAGCTGCACGGGCTGGACGAGCGTGCCGAGGAGCTGTCGAAGGCCGGAGCCGAGGTGGCGCGGGGCGTCGCCGACCGGTTCGGGATCATGGTTGCGGGCGACATCGGTCCGACCGGCGAGATCCTGTTCCCGCTCGGCGTTCTGGAACAGGACGAGGCGCAGCGCCTGTTCGAGGTGCAGATCCGCGGTCTCCGGGCCGGCGGCGCCGACTTCCTGCTGATCGAGACCATGAGCGCGCTGGAGGAGGTCGAGGCCGCCGTCCGCGCGGCGCAGGCCGCCGCGCCCGAGCTGCCGATCGCGGTCACGATGAGCTTCGACACGAACCTGCGCACGATGATGGGCGTCACGCCGGCCGCCGCCGTGCAGACCATCTCGAGCTGGGGCGTCCGCGTGGTCGGTGCCAACTGCGGCCGCGGTCCCGACGAGATCGAGGTCATCATGGGCCAGATGGCCGAGGCGCGGCCGGACGGCGTCCACCTGATGGCGCAGTCGAACGCCGGCCTGCCGAAGCTGCACGGCGACGTGTTCGCGTACGACGGGACGCCCGAGATCATGGCCGGCTACGCGCGCCGCGCCCGCGAGCTCGGCATCGCCGTCATCGGTGGCTGCTGCGGGTCGACTCCGGCGCACATCGCCGCAATGCGGGACGCGCTGGCCGTCAGCGCGTGATCGCCGTCGACCCCCGCCTGCACGAGGCGGAACGGGTCGCGGCGCTGCTGGGTGCGGAGCTTCCCGAGGACCTCGTCGCAGCGGCGAGCCGCTGTACGGTGCTGGTCGCCGACGAGTGGACGCCGGAGGATGCGCCGCACATCGCCGCGGCACGTGCCGCCGGCGCGCGGGTCACGTGCCTCGCGGAGCTCGTGCTGCGGCGCTCGGCGGTGCCCGTCGTCGGTGTCACCGGCACGGCCGGCAAGACGACCGCGTGCCACCGGCTGGCCGCGATGCTGGACGCCGCCGGCCGCCCGTACGCTATGGGGCGCACGGCCCGCGCGGCCAACGCCTGGCCCGACGTCGACCTGTACGAGCAGGCACCGCTGCTCAAGGCGCCGGCGGTGCTGATCGCCGAGCTGACCAGCTCGCACCTGGCCTGGATGTCGACGTCGCCGCAGATCGCCGTCGTCACCTGCCTGTGGCCCGACCACAGCGAGCTGCACGGTTCCGTCGAGCGCTACGTGGCGGCGAAGCGGCGCATCGTCGAGTTCCAGGGCGCCGACGACGTCGCGCTGCTCGGCCCGGGCGTACCGTTCGAGGGGCCGGGCCGCAACGTGCGGTTCGCGGGTGATCCGGCGACCGCGGTTGCAGACGTGCTCGGCGTTGCCGCAGGCGTGGCCGATCCGGTCCTGCCGCACCGCTTCCACGACCTCGCCGGGCCGGCCGGCATCCGTGTCGTCGACGACTCGATGGCGGCGACCCCGGCCAAGGCGGCGTTCGGCGTCGCGCGGCTGGCCCGCCAGCTCGGTTCGCTCGACCGCGTGGTGCTGCTCGCAGGCGGCCTGGACGCCGGCGTGCACCGCGCGCCGGAGGAGGAGCGCGCGCTGGTGCGGGCGTGCGCCGAGGTGCGGGGCGCCTGCGTGGTTGCGTTCGGCGCTGCCGCGCCGCGAATCGCTGCCGAGCTACCCGGCGCGATCGTCGTGGCTGACCTGGATGCCGCCGTCGCCGCCGGACTGGAGCTCACACGGCCGGGCGACGGGCTGCTGCTGGCGCCGATGTTCCCGCTCACGATGGCCGACCGGGAGTGGTTCAGCTCCCGCTGGTAGTCGGCGCCGCGTTCGGGTCGACCTCCCAGGCCGTCGCGAGCGCCAGCATCGCGTCGAGCCGCTTCGCCGACCCGTCGTCGGGCGCCGGGCACGAGTCGCGGAAGGCCGCCTGACCGGCGCGCTCGCCGTCGGCGAAGTACTGCTCCCGCAGCTCGCAGTGCCAGCTGTTCCCACCGCCCACGCACGTTGCGAGGAACTCGTCGGGCCGGTCCTTCACGTTGCCCGACTTGAACCGGCCCGAGCACGCCCCGCCGCCCGACAGCAGCTGGATGCAGCCGGCCGAGCCCGCCAGGTCGCGGCATGCGAGCGGCCCGAGGCCCTCCTCCTTCTTCTGCCGCACGAGCAGCTGCCCGGTGAACGAAGCGGCCAGGCGGCCGATCGCATCGGGCGGCGCGACGTCGGACGTGGCCGTCGGCGCCGCGGTCGTGTCCTCCGGCGGCGGCAGCGTGTCGCCGGCGGGCAGCGAGGGCTGCGGCGGCACCGTCGCGGCCGGCTTGCCGCCCCCGTTCCCGCACGCCGTCACGAGGAGGGCGGCGAGCACGAGAGCGACGAGACGGCGCATCGATGGGAGCCTACAGAACCCCGCAGGCGCGAGCAGTGTTGGGCCACGGCGCGAAGCCGCGGGCGTCGTACGCGCGCTCGGCGACCGCCACCTGGGCGGCAGGCGGCCAGTGGTCGGCCGTGCCGTAACGCTCCAGCAGGTCGCCGCCGTACGCGGCCATGAAGCCGGAGTCCATCTGCAGGCCGCCGTGGTACGGGCCGTTCGGGTCGTTCCAGGCACCTTCGCGGCCGTGGATGCACATCCACGCTTCCCAGCGTTTCAGCGTGCGCCAGAGCGGCTTGGACGAGCGGACAGCGGCGAGCCGGTGCCGCCACACGGCGCGCTCGACGGCGAGGTCGGAGGTCGTGCCTCCGAGGTGCGCCGGCCGCAACCGGATGTCGAGCAGGCCGCGCTCGTCGCGCAGCCGGACGACCTTGCCGCGCAGCGTGCGCACGCGGTCGCGCAGCTGGCCGGTGGTGCAGACCTTCGCCCCGCAGAGCGGGCGGACGGGCGTGTGCTCGACGCGGGCCGAGGCGGTTGCAGGGACGAACAGGGCAGTTGCTGCCAAGCCTGCGATGAGCAGGCCGGATCGGGCTCTTGACACGGGTACCTCGCTTCCCCGGCGCGCGGAGGGAAGCGGGCACGGAAGTGCCGCGCAAGAGAGTGACCGGGCGCCGGATCAGGAGCGGTGGAGCCTGCGCGCACGCCCTTGACTGGCGACCGCGGCCTCACCTGGTTGTCTCGGAACGCCCCAAACGTACCACGGGGTCCGGACGGGGCCGCCGGTCGGCAGCCCCGTCCGGTTTCGGCCTCAGTCGCCCGTCACGAGGGCCGCGCTCTCGGTCTCGTGTCCCTCGAGCGGCACGTCCACCATGTCGTTCCGGTGCGCCGTTCCGAGGTAGTAGAAGAGGATGCCGAGCGCCAGGATCGTGCCCAGCACTCCCACCACCCAGAGCTCGAACTCGGTGCGCGACACGCCGTAGTCGGCGACCGGGTCGTACGGCCACATGTTCGCGACGGTGGCGAACAGCGACCACGCCGTCGTGAGGCCGGTGATGATCCAGGCGCCCTTGATGCCGCCCGGCACCGAGTACGGACGACGGACGTGCCCGTGGGACTTCCGCAGGATGATCAGCGCCGGGAATATCAGCGCGTACGAGATCACGGTCGTCAGCGTCGACATCGACAGCACCACGGCGAACGCGTTGGAGCCGGCCAGTTTCGTGGCGAGCACGAAGAACACCGTCGAGATCACGCCGGACAACAGGTTCACGTTGATCGGCGTACCGAACCGGGCCGAGAAGCGGCCCAGGAACAGCGGGCCGCAGCCGTCGATGCACCCGATCGCGAGCGCGCGGTCGGCGCCCATGATCCACGTCGTGCCGCTCGAGACGATCGTCCAGACGAACATCGCGCCCAGCACGTAGGCCAGGAACTGCGAGAACGTCGTGTAGTGGATCAGGATGTTCGTCCCGTCCGCGGTCTCCTGGTAGTCGACCGTCCCGCCCCAGGCGGTCAGCGAGGCGCGGATGGCGTCGATGAAGCCCGACGGACCGGTCAGGGCGCCGCCCGGCAGCACGAGCAGGATGCAGATGGTCGGGATGCCGTACAGCGAGAGCGAGACGCCGGCCGACCGGAGCACCGCGAACGGCACGTCCTTCTGGGCGTCCTTCATCTCGTCACCGGCCGAGTTGGGCAGCTCGAAGCCGACCAGGTTGAAGAACAGCAGCGGTGCGGCGCCCACGATCAGCAGCCACCACAGGTGGCCGGTGTCGGGCGTGAAGTCGGCGATGTGCGGCGTGTTGAAGCCCGCGTCGATGCCGTAGATGATCACCGTCAGCGCGAAGAACGGCATCAGGACCAGCCGTGAGATCGCGCCGATCGTCGGGATCCACTTGCCGACGCCGAACGACAGGATCGCCGCGAACGTCGCGAACCAGATGAAGGCGAGGCCGAAGGCGTAGTAGCCGACGCCGCCCGTCGAGAGGTTCGTGAACGAGATCGAGAACCCGGTGATCGCGGTCAGCGTCAGGATGCCGCCCATCCAGATCGGGTTCGAGATCCAGTACAGCACGGCGTTCAGGGCGCCCAGGAAGCGGCCGAACGCCATCCGCGTCCAGATGTAGGGCCCGCCCTCTTCCGTGAAGGTCGATCCGAGCTCCGAGATCAAGAGGCCGTACGGAATGAAGAAGGTCACCGCCATGATCACGAGCAGGAGGATTCCCTCCCAGCCATACCCGGCGACGGTGCCGAGCGCCTCGATGCCCACGATCGTGCAGATCAGATAAAAGAACATGTCGAAACGGCCGAAGTGCTTCTGCAGCTTGGCCTTCTCGGCCAGCGCAGCCGCGGTCGTGCGCTCGACGTACTCGTCTCCCGTACTCAACGAACCCTCCCCAGGTCACGTGAATCACGCCATGGTCGCGCTTTGCAAGCGGTTCGTCAATCGACGTGCCTGACCCTTCACCCTGGACGCGGGCGCTTTTCAAGCCCGCGCCCGCCTACCGGCGCACGACGACGAGCGTATCGAGGCTCGGATCGCTGCAGTACGAGATCCGCGAGCCCGCGGCATGCTCGTCGCGGAGGGCGTCGATGATCTCTCTCGACACCACCTCGCCCGGTGCGAGCGCGGGGATTCCCGGCGGGTAGGGGGTGACCGTCTCGGAGCAGATCCTGCCGATCGCCTGCGCGATCGGCAACCGTTCGTGGTCGGCGAAGAACGCCTCCCGCGGCGACATGCCGGCCTCCGGATGCGAGGTGAACGCGACCGAGGCGAGCGGCGGGCGCGGCGTGTCGCGGTGCCGCTCGATCGAGGCCGGCAGGAAGGCCAGCAGGCGGTCGACCCAGGCGTCGGACACGCCCACGTGCAGCAGCGGCACGAGCAGCGAGCGATCGACCATCTCGAAGCGGACGCCCGCTTCGTAGCCGTCGCGCTCGACCGCGAAGCCGTCGGCGCCGGTGCCGTCCAGCGAGACCACGATCTTCGTCGGGTCGATCGCGTGCACGGCCGGCGCGTCGGCGTGCACCAGGCGGATGCCGTCGATGCCCTCCAGCGCGGCCCGGACGCGCGTCGCCTGACGCAGCGTGCGATCCAGCAACTCGACGCCGTCGTGCTCGAGCATGGCGCGGGCACGGTCGATCGACGCGTAGATGGCGCCGGACGGGCTCGTCGTGTTGAACAGGTCGAACGCCTCCGCGACGCGTCGCAGGTCGAGCGAGTCGCGCGCCAGCAGCAGCGCCGACTGCGTGAACGCCGGCAGGGTCTTGTGCGTCGACACGACCAGGGCGTCGGCGCCGAGCGCCAGCGCGTGCTGCGGCAGGCCGGGGTGGAAGCCGAGGTGGGCGCCCCAGGCGCCGTCCACCAGCAGCGGGACGCCGGCCGCCTTGCAGGGGGCAGCGATCGCGGCGACGTCGGACAGCACGCCGACGTAGGACGGCTCGGTCAGGAACACGGCGCTCGCGTCGGGGTGCGCTGCGAGGGTGTCGGCGATCCGCTGCGGCGGCATGCCGCCCGGGAGACCGGTTCGGGGGTCGAGCTCGGGCCGCACGAAGACGGGGTTCAGGCCACCGAGGACGAAGGCCGCGAACAGCGACTTGTGGATCGTGCGCGAGACGATCACGGTCGCCCCGGGACGGGCCACGCCGAGCGCCATCGCCTGGTTCGCCTGGCTGGAACCGTTCACGATGAAGCGGCACCAGTCGGCGCCCCAGGCCCGCGCTGCGCGACCCTCGGCGGCCGCCAGCATGCCCTTGCTCTCGCGGAGGTCGTCGATCGCGCTGGTCAGCGGAAGGTCGAGTGCCAGAAACGCATCCGCCACGGCGGGGTTGCGGCCATGGCCGGGTGTGGTGAATGATGCGACGTCAGCGGCGAGAAACTCGCGGGCTGCGTCGTCGAGGGCGGCGTCAGGCACGGGCGGACGGTAGCGAATGCGACTTCGCGTAGACTTGGCCCCGTTGACTGTCCAGTCAGTCAGCCCTCAATGGCCGTGCCTCCAGTGAACGATCGCACCTCCGAGCTGCTCGACGCCGCCTGCCGCGTGATCGCGCGGGCCGGTGCGGCGCGCCTGCGGATGAGCGACGTGGCGCGGGAGGCGGGCGTCTCGACCGCGCTCGTGCACTACTACTTCGCCACCCGCCCCGACCTGCTGCGGGCGGCGTTCATGTTCGCCGACACGCGCGTGGACGTGTACGTCGACGACCAGATCGCCGGCCTCGACACCGCCGCCGAACGTCTCGAGCGGCTGCTCAGCGTGTACGTGTCCGACAGCGATCCGCTGGTGCGCGAGAACAGCATCCTGTGGCGCGAGATGTGGTCGCACGCGGTGTTCGACGCGTCGCTGCGAGCGGCCGTCGAGGAGTCCTACGCCGACTGGATCGAGCAGGTGCAGGACGCGATCGCCGACGCCGTCGCCGAGGAGTCGGCCACCACCGCCGACATCGAGGGCGCGACCCACCGCCTGGCCGCGATCGTCGACGGCCTCTCTTCGCGCCTCGCCCTCGGCATGCTGACCGGCCCACGGGCCACCGAGCTGATCCACGACGCGCTCGTGGTCGAGCTCGGCCTCCATCTCCCCTCTCCGCACACCGGCACGTGACCCACCTCCTGCGCACCGACCTGCGGCCGTTCCTCGAGCCCGCGACCGCCGTCGTGCTCGGCGCGTCGGAGCGCAACGGCGTGGCCGGCCAGTTCGTCCGCAACATGCGGCCCGCCGGCTGCCGGGTCAGCGGCACGCACCCGGTCAACCGCGAGCTGGGCGGCGCGCCCGTCGTGCCGTCCGTTCGCGACCTCGACCACGTGCCGGACCTGGCCTGTGTCGCCCTGGGCGCCGGCAACGTCGTGGCCGGTATCGAGGAAGCGCTCGAGCACGGCGTGCGCCACTTCGTGGTGCCCGGCCTGGGACCCGAGACGGGGCCTGCCGGAGCGGCTGCACGGATCCGGCTTGCAGAGCTGTGCGTCCAGTACGACGCGCGGATGGTCGGCCCGAACTGCATGGGCGTGATGGCACCCGGCGGCGCGTCGGCGTGGATCGGCACGGTGCTGCCGAGCGTGCGCCCCGGCGGCGTCGGGCTGCTGGTGCAGTCGGGCTCGTTCGGCGAGGCCGTCGGCGGCATGGGCGCGCGGGTCGGGATCCGCGGGATGGTCTCGAGCGGCAACGAGGTCGCCGGCGACGCCGCCGACTGGCTCGCGTTCTACGCAGAGGATCCGCGCACGACGGCGATCGGGCTGATGCTCGAGGCGCTGCGCCGTCCCGCCGAGTTCGAGGTCGCACTGCGACGCGCGGCGGAGGCCTCGAAGCCGGTCGTCGTCGTCAAGGTCGGCACCAGCCAGGTCGGCGCCCAGCGGGCGCTCGCCCACTCGGGCGCCATCGCCGGATCGGACGCGGCGTTCGACGCGCTCTGCCGGGCCTACGGCGTCGTCCGCTGCGACGACTACGGCGACTGGATCGAGGCGCTCGAGGTGTTCGGCAGCGGGCGCCGGCCGAAGGGCCCGCGCATCGTCGTGATCACGAACTCGGGCGGCGAGGGCGAGCACGCCGCCGACCTCGCTGAGCGCGCGGGCATTCCCCTGCAGCCGCTCCCCGCCGACCTCGCGGAGCAGCTGGACGCCGACTGGGACTTCCACGGCGTCGCGAACCCGATCGACTACTACGCCGTCGCCGACCAGCCGGTGATCCTGCCCGCCGTGGCCCGCGCCGCCGCGTCCCATCCCGACATCGACGGCGTGCTGCTGAACATCGACCAGTCGCTGCGGTTCCAGCTGTACGAGCACGACACCAGCCTGCTGGCCGCCGAGGTCACCACCACGCTGGCCCGGGAGACGGACTCGTTCGTCGGGATCCTGTCGACCGCCACCGCCGACGCGCCCGACCACATCCTGTCCACCTGCGCGGCCGCCGGCGTGCCGGTGCTGAAGGGCCACGGACCAGGGCTGCGCGCTGTTGCCGCCGCCGCCCGCTGGAGCGCGACGCTGCCGGACGTCCGCAGCGGCCCGCAGGCGCCTGCCGGCACCGGGGCGATGCGTGCGCTGCCCGAGTTCGATTCGCGGCGCCTGCTGGCGCTCGAGGGCCCGCGCGAGGAGCGCGCGACGACGCCCGACGAGGCAGTCGCGGCGGCCGGCCGGATCGGCTATCCGGTGGTCGTCAAGAGCGACGGCCCGGCACACAAGGAGCGCGTGGGCGGGGTCGTGCTCGGCGTCGCCGACGCCGCCGGCGTGCGCGCCGCCGCCGGGCGGCTGGGCGACGTGATCGTGTGCGAGGAGCTGCGCGGCGGCGTCGAGGTGCTGTGCGGCGTCGTCCGCGACCCGGGCCTCGGGCCGATGGTGCTGTGCGGCGTCGGCGGATCGTGGGCCGAGCCGATGCGCGAGGCGTCTCGCACGATGCTGGCGCCGCTGTCGCAGGCCGAGGCGGAGGCGCTGGTGCGCGACGTGCTGCCGGTCGCCCGGCGGCTGGACGACGCCGGCGTGACGGCCGTCGCGCGGACGCTGGTCGCCCTCGGCGACGCCGCGATCGCCGACCCCAGGATCGCCGAGATCGACATCAACCCCCTGCGCGTCACCGGCGGCGACACCGTCGCCCTCGATGCGCTCGTCGTGATGGAGGAGTCGTGATGGAAGCCGTGGTGCTGTACGAACGGCGGGGGCCGTCGGCGTGGATCACGCTCAACCGTCCCGACAAGCTGAACGCGCTCAGCCACGAGCTGCGCGACGCGCTGTCGGCGGCGCTCACCCGCGCGGCGGACGACGACGAGGTGCGCGTTGTCGTGCTGACCGGCAACGGCCGCGCCTTCTCCGCGGGCTACGACATGTCGGAGGAGGCGTCGATCAGCCTCGCGACCGCCGACGAGTGGCGCAAGGAGCTGGCCGCCGACGTCGACGTGACGATGCAGCTCTGGCGCCTCGAGAAGCCGACCATCGCCCTCGTCCGCGGCTGGTGCCTGGCCGGCGGCCTCGAGACGGCGATGGCCGCCGACCTGCTCCTGTGCACGCCCGACGCGCGGTTCGGCGAGCCCGAGATCCGCTACGGCTCCGGCCCGGTCGCGCTGCTGATGCCGTACGTGCTGAACCAGCGGGTGACGCGCGAGCTGCTGTTCACCGGCGACACCATCGAGGCCGACGAGGCGCTGCGCGTCGGCCTCGTGAACCGTGTCGTCGCGGCTGACACGATCGAGGAGGAGGTGGCGCGCCTGATCGCCCGCATCGCGCCGACGCCGCTCGCAGTCCTCAAGCTCACCAAGCAGGCGCTCAACCGCGCCTACCTCTGCATGGGACTCGCCGAGGCCGTGGCGGCGAACATCGACCTCTCGGCGATCCTCAACTCGGCCGGCACGCCGGAGCAGGAGCAGTTCGACACGATCGTCCGCACCGAGGGCCTCAAGGCCGCCCTGAAGTGGCGCGACACGCGCTACGGCGAGGTGCTGGGAACCCTCGGGATCAAGGAGTAAGCCATGGACTTCACGCTCACGCCCGCGCAGGAGGATCTGCGCCGTCGCGCCGCCGCCTACGTCGACGACGTCTGCATCCCGCTCGAGCTGAAGGCCGAGCTGGAGGGCCTCGACGGCGACGACAAGAAGCGCGTCCTCGACGCCTCGTTCGCGGCGGGCATGGTCGGCGCCGGCCACCTGAAGATCCACGGCGGCGCCGAGATGTCGATGGTCGACCAGGTGATCGTGCACGAGGAGCTCGGCCGCAACACGAACGCCGTCTGGTGGTGCGGCGCCGGCGCGTACAACGTGCTCGGCCTCGGCACGCCGGATCAGATCGAGCGCTACCTGAAGCCCAGCCTGCGCGGCGAGCGCGCCGATGCGTACGCGGTCACCGAGCGCGACGCCGGCTCCGACGCGAACGGTGTCGCGGGCACCGCCGTGCGCACCGCCGGTGGCTTCCGGATCCAGACCGAGAAGTGGTTCGTCACGACCGGCGACGTCGCCGACTACTACATCGTGATGGTCAACGTGATCGACGGCGACGGCCGGCTGCCGACGCTGTTCCTGGTCGATCGCTCCGTCGACGGCATCACGTTCCTCGAGAACCCGCCGTTCACGCATAACTACCCGCACGGGCACCCGACCATGCTGTTCGACGTCGAGGTGCCGGCCGACGCCGTGCTCGGCGGCGAGGAGATGATCGGGCGCGGCGCCGAGCTGCAGAACATGTGGTTCGTCGAGGAGCGCATCCACATCGCCGCGCGCTGCGTGGGCGCCATGCGCCGGCTGCTCGACGAGACGGTCGCGTGGACGCTGTCCCGCGAGCAGGGCGGCGTCCGGATCCACGACCACCAGGGTGTCTCGTTCCCGCTCGCCGACTCCGCCGCCGACGCGGCGGCCGGCCGGCTGCTCGTCTACCACCTCGCACAGCTGGTCGACGACGGCGCGGACGAAAAGCTCGTCCACGGCAAGGCCGCGATGGCGAAGCTGTTCACGTCGGAGGCCGCCGGCCGCTGCGCCGATCGCTGCGTGCAGGCCTTCGGCGGCCGCGGCTACATGCGCACCAACGTAGCCGAGCGGTTCCTGCGCGAGCTGCGCGTCGACCGTATCTGGGAGGGCACCTCGGAGATCCAGCGGCTGATCGTGGCGCGTGGCCTCGAGAAGCGCGGCGTGGAGCGGATGCTCGGCGCATGAGGGACCTGACGCCGCTGTTCGAGCCGCGCTCGGTCGCGCTGGTCGGCGCCTCGAACGACCGCATGAAGTGGGGTGGGTGGTTCGCCATCAGCCTGCTGGGCCAGGCCGGACACCCGCCGGTGAGGATGGTCTCGCGCCGGGCCGGTGACGTGTTCGGGCATCAGGCGGTGCCGTCGCTGCTCGATCTCGACGAGGCGCCCGACCTCGCGATCCTGTCGATTCCCGCGTCCGCCGTCGAGGGAGCCGTTGCCGATGCGATCACGCTCGGCGTCAAGGCCGTGGCGGTGATCGCGGCCGGGTTCGGCGAGATGAGCGCCGAGGGCCTCGCGCTGCAGGACCGGCTCGTGGAGACGGCCCGCGCGGCCGACCTGCTGCTGCTCGGCCCGAACTGCCTCGGCCTGCTCGACACGCACGCCGGGCTGAACGCGACTGGCGGCGACCAGCCCACGGGCGCCGTCTCGCTGGTGTCGCAGTCGGGCAACCTCGCGCTCGAGGTCGGGCTGATGCTGACCGCCCAGCGGCAGGGCTTCGCGCGGTTCGTGTCGGTCGGCAACCAGGCCGACCTGACGATCCCCGACATGCTGTGGTCGCTCGTCGACCACGAGCCGACGCGGGTCGTGGCGTGCTACGTGGAGGATCCGAGGGACGGCCCGGAGTTCGTGGCAGCCGTGCGCGCGCTGGCCGAGGCCGGCAAGCCACCGCTCGTGATCAAGGCCGGCCGCACCGACGTCGGCGCCCGCGCGGCGCACTCGCACACGGGGTCGCTGGCCGGCTCCGCACGCGTGTTCGCCGCGGCGCTCCGCGACGCGGGCGGCATCCCCGTCTCGTCGCCGGGCGAGCTGGTCGATCGCGCCCGGGCGCTACTCGGCGGCGCTCGCAGCCGTCGCCGCCGCGTAGCGGTGCTGGCCGACGGTGGCGGCCACGGCGTGCTGGCGGCCGACCTGCTCACCGACGCCGGCTTCGAGCTGGCCCCGCTGGCGGCGGAGACCGCGGCCCGCATCCAGCCGCACCTGGCGCTGACGCAGGTCTCGAACCCCGTCGACCTGGCGGGTGCGGGGGAGTCCGACATCTCCACGTTCGCGCACATCACCGAAGCGCTGGTGGACGATCCGAGCGTCGACGCGGTCCTGTACACGGGCTACTTCGGCGGCTACGCGGGCTACTCGCCGGAGGCCGGGGAGCAGGAGCTTGCCGTTGCCGTCCGCATCGCCGAGCTGCGCGACACGAGCGGCAAGCCGCTGCTGGTGCAGTCGATGCAGGTGCCGTCGCGGCCGGCTGCGATCCTCGCGCTGGACGACCGTGCGGTGCCGACGTACGAGCGCGTCGAGAGCGCGATCCGCGGGCTCGATGCCGTCGTGGTGCGCCGTTCGGCTCCGGTCCGCAGCGCGGAGCCGGCGCCTGCCACGCCGGTCGTGCGGGCCACGTATCCGGAGGCGCGCGAGCTGCTGGCTGCTGCCGGCATCGCGTTCCCCGATGGCGGCCTGGCCGTGGACGACGCTGCTGCGGGGACGATCGCGGCCGATATCGGGGCACCGGTGGCGCTGAAAGCCGTCTCGCCCGACCTGCTGCACAAGACCGATGCCGGCGGCGTGATGCTGGGCGTCGATCCCGCGAACGCCGCGGGAGCGGC
>JBBQFB010000089.1:0-14952 GCA_038321545.1 Gaiellales bacterium | reverse complement strand
GTCGACCACGCGGCGCAGGTGGCGCTCGGTGCGCGCGAGCGTCTCGGGGTCGATGTCCATCAGCACGAGGTGCGCGTCGCGCATGCTCTCGAACGACAGGAAATCGGCACCGAGCGTGAGCGGAAACTCGAAGCCGCCGGCGCCCACGATCGTGATCGTCGTCAAGGTGGTCTCCTCGGGAGCGTTATCGGGACTCCCAGCCGACCACCCACCACGTCGAACGTGGGCCGGGGAGCGGCGCGCGACGCGCCGGCTCGTGGACCCGGAACGCTACGGCTGTCGACGGTCCCGTGTCAAGCGGGTGCGCCGATCGCCGCACGGGGGACGAGGCGGCACTCGGCCGCCTTGAACCGGAACGTGATCGGCTGGCCGGGACGCAGATCGAGCTCGTCGGCTGCGAGCGTCGTGATCTCGGCGGTCACGTGATGCGGCGTGGCGGCCGTGACGCGAACACGGTTGCCGAGCCGAGCGACGCGCACGACGGACCCGGTGAGGGCGTTCCGGGCCGAGCCGCCATCGCCGGCGACCGTGATCGCCCAGGGCGGGATCACGACGCCGACCGGCCCGAGGCCGGCCTCCGTGGTGAGCAGGCTGCCGCCGGCGAGGGTGACGTGGGTGAGACCGTCGTCGCCGGGCGCCGCGTCGCCGGCGAGGTAGTTCACCCCGGCGAAGTCGGCCACGAACGCCGACCCCGGGGCGGCCAGCAGCTCCTCGGGCGTGCCTTCCTGGACGATGACGCCACGCTCGATCACGGCGACGCGATCGGCGAGGGCCGCCGCATCATCGTAGGCATGCGTGACAATCACGGTGGTCAAGCCGAGCTGGCGCAACAGGCCCGCCAGCTCGCCGCTGACGCGGCTGCGCGTGGCCGGGTCGAGGCTGGAGAGCGGCTCGTCCAGCAGCAGCAGCCGCGGCTCGCGCGCCAGAGCCCGCGCGATCGCCACGCGCTGGCGCTCGCCACCGGACAGCCTGCCGGGCCTGGCCGCGGCAAGGTGCAGGATCCCAAGCAGGTCGAGCAGCTCGTCGGCGCGCCGCCGCCGCTCGGAGCGACCCACGCCCCCCGCCTCGAGCGGGAACGCGACGTTCGCGCGGGCGTCGAGATGCGGGAACAACGCGAAGTCCTGGAACACCAGTCCGACCGGGCGTCGCTCCACCGGCACGAACACGCCCGCCGCGGCGTCGAGCCAGACGTCGTCGCCAAGCGAGATGCGGCCGGCGGCCGGCTCGACCAGGCCGGCGAGCGCACGCAGCAGCGTGGTCTTGCCGGCGCCCGACAGTCCGGCGACGGCGACGGTGGTGCCCGCGGCGACGCGCAGCTCGGCGGCCAGCGCGAATTCCCGAAGCGGAACGGTGACCGAGGCTAGGAGTGCGTCGTCCATCGCCTCGTCGTCACCTTGACGGCCACCAGCACCGCGAAGGACACGACCACCAGCACCGCGGACAGCGCGAGCGCCGCGTTGGTGTCCGAGTCGAGGGCGCCGTAGATCGCGAGCGGGGCCGTCTCCGTGATGCCGTGGAACGAGCCGGCGAAGATCAGCGTCGCACCGAACTCTCCCAGCGCCCGCGCCCACGCCAGCACGGCGCCGGTGACGAGACCGCCCGCGGCGAGCGGCACCGCGATGCGCAGGAACGCCCGCGCCGGGGATGCACCGCTCGCGCGAGCCGCCTCGAGCATCCGCGGATCGAGCGCGACGAACGCCGCCTGCGCCTGGCGCAGGTAGAACGGGCTGGCGACGAACACCTGCGCCATCACCACGGCGGTCGTGGTGAACGGGATCTCCAGGCCGAGCGGCCCGCCGATCGTTCCGCGTGCTCCGAAGGCCGACAGCAGTGCGATCCCAGCGACCGCGGGTGGCATCACCAGCGGCAGCTCCAGCAGCGTGGTGACGAGATCCCGGCCCCGAAACGGGCGGGTGGCAAGCACGTAGGCGACCGGGGTGCCGACGACCACGATCAGCACCAGCGCGATCAGCGTCGTCCGGAGGGACAGCAGCAGCGCCTCCTGCGCCGTATCGGAGCGCAGGCCGTCCAGCAGGCTCGATGGCGCGACGCGCAGGAAGACCGCGACGACGGGGAGGCCGACGAAGACGACCGCGGAGACGACCAGCGCGACCGCCGTCCAGCGGGCCACGCGGCCCGTCACTGCGCCGGCGCTGCTCCGAAGCCGGCCGTCGTCAGCAGCACCTGCCCCTCAGCCGACAGGACGAAGTCGATCCACTTCTGGGCGAGGTCCTTCGCGCTCGACGACGAGACGACCGCAATCGGATAGGTCGCCGTCGGCTTGGCAGCCGCCGGAATGGCGATCTCGGTCAGCTTGCCGCCGGCCGCCTTCGTGTCGCTCACGTAGACGAAGCCGGCATCCGCGTCACCGCTCTCGAGCTTGGCCACGATCGACTTCACGCTCTGCTCCTCGCTGACCACGTTCTTCAGAACGGCTCCGGACCACCCCGCGCCCTGGCTGGAATCGAGCGCCGACAGCACCGTGCGCGTGTAATCGCCGACCGGCACGCCCGCAGCGCCGACTACCAGCTTGACTCCCGGCGTCGACAGGGAGGCGACGTCCGAGACCTTCGTCGAGCCGGCCGGGGTGGCGAGCACCAGCGTGTTGGTCGCGAACGACACAGGCGTACCCACCGTGCCGTCCGCGGCGAGCTTGTTGGGGTACTTCGGACTCGCGGCCGCATACACGTCGGCCTTCGCGCCTTCCGAGAGCTGGGTCGCGAGCTCGTCCGAGCCGGCGAACTCGAACGTCACGTCGACCCCGCCGTTCGCCGCCGAGAACGCATCCGCAACCTTCGGGAAGACCTCCTTCAGCGAGGATGCCGCCAGCACCCGGAGCGCTCCACCGGACGCCGCGGGCGCCGCGCCCGGGCTCGGGCCAGGCGGACTCGACCCCCCACAGCCGGCAGCCAGCGCGACCGTGAGCGCCAACCCCAGGCCGATCGTCAGCTTCCGACGTCGTGTCATGCCGCCTCCCCGATCGATCCGCACCCGGCCAGGTCGTATCCACCGATCGCCGCCACCTGCCGCTGGAACGCGCCCGACGACACCAGCTCGCCGAGGGCAGCGACGCCCGGGTGCTCCAGGAACCGCTCGGCCACCCACAGCTCGACGACGTGCGTCTCGAGCGGCTCGAAGGCGAGCCCGAACGCTGCGGCGGCCGGCTCGAACGTCACCCCTGCGACACCCAGTAGCGCGGCCGAACGGGCCGCGTCGAGATGGCCGGAGGCGACCCGTACCGGCGTCGGCACGACGGTGCCGAGGCGGGCGGCGGCGCGTTCCAGACCCTGCTGGCTCGCAGCGGAGGGTTCCCGCTGTACCAGGCCGTGCTCGGCCATGAGCGCCGCCTCGATCGTCGCGTTGACCCGCCCCCGGGGGCTCGCAACGCCGATCTGCCACCGCGCGAGGTGCCACCGTTCGACCGGGCACGGCGGGGCCGGCAGCGATCCGGCCGGCCCGTGCACGAGCACACCGTGGCACCGCCTGCCGGCCAGTGCCTCGAGCGCGGAGCCGGTCGAGGCCGAGACGGGGACCAGGCGTCGCGTGCCACGGCCGGAGAGCAACGTCGCCGCCACCCCGAGCGCGGGATCGCAACCCACCACCACCAGTCCCTCGCCGCTCGCGCCGGGGAAGAGCCGGAGCCCGTCGTCGATCGTGCCGTCGGCGGGAAGCCACGAGCCGCTCCCGCCGAACCGCTCGTCGACCTTCTGCACCACGGCCCGCCCGCCGACGCGGCCGGCGATCACACGATCCCCGTCCGCATAGCCGCCGACGACCGCGTCCACCTGCTCGACCGGTGCTGCGAACAGGCCCTCGACCGACGCGCCCAGCGCGCGCGCAAGGCGCATTGCCGCGTCGACGGAGGGGCTATGACGGCCGGCCTCGACCGTGACGACCACCTGGCGCGAGACACCGGCTCGCTCCGCCAGTTGCGCCTGGCTCAGTCCGGACCGCTCCCGGGCGGCGCGAACAGCAGATCCATCAATGCCAGCCATGTCGGAATACTGGCATACATGGCGATATTCTGCCAGGCAGCGTGGAGCCGAATACGCACCAGATCTCACCTGCAGCAGATCCTCCACCTCCCTTGTTCAGCCACGCTCCGTGTCGCTGCGCGCCGCGGAGCGTCGAGAATCCGCATCAGCCGCTCCACCGTGCAGCGCGGCACGGCACCTTTTCGCGGCGCAGTTGGAGCGCGTGGAACGGCCGCATCATGTTGATGGGTTTTGCGCTTTTCTTGAACATTAGATACCTTGCGACTATGCCGATCAAGGTCGATGAAGTCGATCTGCTCGAGGATGTCATCGCGCTTCGCGCGGCTGAGCTCGACGGTGCATCCGAGCAGGTGGTGGCTGTCCGCTCCTCGCTCGAGGCGCTGATCGGGCCGACGGTGAGCAGGGCCGTCGCGGCGCGGGTGCTGGGCGTCAGTTTCACCGCGCTTGACCGGCACATCGATTCGAGCGCGGTGGCGTCGGTTATCACGCCGACCGGGCGCCGCGAGGTGCCGCTCGAAGAGCTGTTGAGGCTGGCTGTCGAGCAGCGGCAGCTGCCGGGCGGCTATCACCCGCTTGCGCTGATCCTGAAGGGACGGCGCAACCGCGCCGCAGCGCTGTCTGCAAGCCGCCTGCTTCCGCGCGCGATCACCGCCAGCGGTCACCGGCGGGCCGCACTGCAGGGCCTCGCGTACCATCGCGCGGTTGCCGACCAGCTGTCCCGCCAGGATGTGCGCGACGCGCGCCGGCGGTTGGCGCGGTGGCGCGCCGACGGGCTGATCGACGAGCGCTGGGGCGATCGCTGGGTAAGCCTGCTCGACCAACCGATCAGCGACATTCGCCGCACGATCAGCGCGGACGATGACTCGGCGGCCGATCTTCGCCAGTCGTCGCCGTTCGCTGGCACCCTGAGCGAGCTCGAGCGGCGTCGGGTGCTCGAGATCGTTCGCGACGCCTCATGACCCGACAGCAGCTTGAGCACCTGATCCGGGCAGCGGTCGACGTTGTCGCCGATGACGTGGTTGTCATCGGCAGTCAGTCCGTCCTGGGTGCGTTTCCGGAAGCGCCGAGCGCATTGCTGCGCTCGATGGAGGCCGACATGTACCCGCGCGCGCGGCCCGAGCAGGCCGACCTGATCGACGGCGCGCTCGGCGACGGCAGCATGTTCCACAGCACCTTCGGCTACTACGCGCACATGGTCGGCCCGGAGACGCCGGTCGCGCCCGCCGCCTGGGAGCAACGACTGGTGTTGGTGGAGGTCGCCACCAGGGAAGGCGTCGCCCGGGCCTGGTGCATGGAGCCCCACGACCTCGTGGTCGCGAAGCTCGCCGCCGGGCGGGAGCGCGACATCGAGTTTGCCGACGCCGCCGTCCACCACGGCCTGGTGTCGCTTCCCCTGCTGACGGAGCGGGCGGCAACGCTGCGATCACCGCACGCTGCTCTCGTCGCCTCGCGCCTGGTCGGCGTAGCGGTGCGGATCCAGGCGTCCTGACCGCTACAGCCAACCGATCGCCAGCCCGGCCGCCGCTCACCGTTAGCCAGCCGGTGCAATGGTTCGCCGGGACACTCGCGGCGAAAATCCACGCCGGAGATGTCGCGCGGACTGCGCCCGCGCGACCCCGCGCGAACACGCATGAAACCCTGGACTGAGACGGCACGCCGAGCGCAGGATCGCGGAACCTTCTCGCGTCTCCGAGCCGCGATCAGAACAAACTCGTATGGATTCTCGGCATCCACTACCGACCAAACCGCCCACGCGCCGACGCGGTCGAAAACCACCTCAACCGAACGACTGCAAAACTGCATGAATGCTGGCACTGCGGCGGAAGGATTCGAACCCTCGATCGCGGGACCAAAACCGGCCACGCCTACGTCTACAGCGTCACGAACCGTGCTGTAGAGCCATCCCCGAGATCGCCCAGCGATGCTTGTGCACGGCAGATTGCGCCCACACGCGCCCTCGTCCAAATCGCGCCCGCCCTGCGCCGATCTCCGGCCGCCGACGAGCTAGCCGTTGTGGAGTGCGACCGGCGGCGGTCGACGATCGGGGAAGCCCGGCGCAACGTGATGCAGAAACCGCCACGCGGACAGGCGACGCAATCAACCGGGTTCTTGCCGACGTCGTGTCCTTGGGGGTCTATGTCGCGCTGACGGCGATGACGAGCTTGCCGCGTGCGCCACCGGCTTGAAGATGTCGCATGGCGTTAGGCATCTCGCTCAGCGGGTAGGTCTGCTCGATCGCCGGCACCAGTTTGCCGTCCTCGATCAGTTCGGTGAGCCGTTCGAGGACGGTGTAGTGCTCTTTGGGGCCGAGCATGGTCAGTCGCTGGCCGACGAACGGTGACAAGGCGAGCGCTCGCACCTGGCGATCCATGCCGATCCAGCTACCTCGGCCTTCACCGCCGACGATCACGAGCGTGCCGCGCGGGGCGAGCGCGCGTCGGAGCCGCGAGAGCGATGAGTTGCCGCCGATGTCGAGGATCAGGTCGTAGCGCTCGTCGCCGTTGGCGAAGTCTTCCTGGGTGTAGTCGATGACGTGGTCGGCGCCGATCGAACGCACCAAGTCGAGTTTGCTGGTGCTGCAGACTCCGGTGACTTCCGCGCCGAGCGCTTTGGCGATCTGCACCGCGTAGCTGCCGACACCACCCGAGGCGCCGACGATCAAGACCTTCTGCCCTGCCTGCAGGTGGCCGACGTCCGAGAGTCCTCGCAGCGCGGTCATCCCTGAGACCGGCACGGCGGCGGCCTGCTCGAAGCTGAGGTTCGACGGTTTGCGCGCCAGCTTGCTCTCGCGCGCGGCAGCGAATTCGGCGAACGAGCCCTTGCTGACGCCGAACACCTCGTCACCAGCCCGGAAGCGCGTTACTTCATTCCCGACCGCGACGGCCACGCCCGCCACGTCGAGACCGGGAACCGGGTTCTTGGGCGCGCGCAGGCCGACCGCCAGGCGCGCGGCATAGGGCATTCCGGCCATCAGATGCCAGGTGCCCCGGTCAAGGCCAGCGGCACGAACCTTCACCAGCACCTCGTCGGCTCCGATCGATGGCCGCTCGATCTCGGCCACACGCAGAACATCTGCCGAGCCGTACTCCTTCTGGACGATCGCTCGCATCCGCTCACCGGCCGGCGAACTCGTCGCCGGCGGCTGCTCGGTCGTTGCTGTCTGTGGAACTGGCATGTCGTTTCCTCTCTGCTCGCTGATGCCGTTTGCTGACACTGTCAGCAACGCGACCATCGGGGGAGTAGTCGTTCCGACGGCGGCGCATACGCCGCATCGTCAGTCGTCCTTCTGGTGAGTCGAACTCCTTCTTACGGCTCGACGCTGAAGCTGAACATCATTCCGCTCTCGTGGTGTTCGGCGATGTGGCAGTGCGCCATCCATCGGCCGGCGTTGGTGACGTCGAGCAGCAGGTCTACGACCTGACCCGTCGGCACGAGTACGGTGTCTTTCCAGACGAGGTTCGGCTCCGGAGTTCCGTCGCGGGAGAGGATGAGGAAGCGGCCGGCGCCGTGGATGTGGAACGGGTGGTGCATCGGATGGTCGGAGTCCATCTCGTTGACGAGGCGGATCTTCACGCGATCGCCGACACGGAAGCGCCAATCGATTCCTGCTCCCTCCGCGTTTGTCGTGCGGTCAATCAGCTTCCAGCGCGTGTTCGCCGGAGTGGTCGTGCGGTTGACGTCAACCATGTCGTCCTCCCACTCGATTCCAGCCGCAGGATCAGCATGTTCGGAAGCTGCATGGTGGTGGTCGTGCTCGTGCTGGCTTGAGCCGTGGCTGCTGGCGGTCGCCGGCTGCAGCACGAGCGGCGCGGGCGCGAGCTTCATGCCGCATTTCGGGCATCGCTCCAGCTGATCGGCGCTGACCTCGGGATGCATGGGGCAGGCGTAGGCGATCGGTACGGTGGCGGTCGCGAGCAGCGTCATGCCGCATTTCGGGCAGCGGCCGGGTCCATCGCTGATCACCTCCGGGTGCATCGGGCATGCGTATGCGAGCGTTGCCCCCGGTGGCAGCTGCGGCTCGCCCATGTTCATCTCGGCGACAAATGCGAGCGTCTTGTCCGGATCTGCCTCGAGGTAGGCGACGATCCGAGCGCGTTCGGCGAGCATGTCGGCGGTCGTCCGGAGCTCTTCGAACTGCGCTTTGAGTGACGGTTCGACTTGCTCGTCCGATACGCGGATCGTGGCGAGCGGGTAGGTGCGGTCGGGCGTCCTGTGCTCGAGTGTCAGCTCGCCTGTCTCGTCGAAAGAGACGTCGACGACTACGCGTTCTGAGGGTGCGAGGATGAGCCCGTCGACGAACTGCTCCCGTTCGTAGTGGCCACTGTCGCCGCCGACCCGTTTCATCCGCGCGCCGGGGATTCCGACGTTGAAGACGCGCGTGTTGGCGGTGTTCGTCAGGTAGAGGCGCACGATTTCGCCCTGCTTTGCGCCGAGCGACAGCTCGGGTTCTCCGTTGAGCAGCAAGACGTTGCCGAAGCGACCCATCGCGACGTAGTTCGGCTGGGTCCTGCTGAACGGAGCGATGCGCCCGTCCTCGATCAGGACGTCGTCCAGCACGAGCGCGAGCTCGCGGTGCGCGGGCGGCCAGTAATCCGGATCTGCCGGAGCGACGATGATGGTCCCGTACAGTCCCATCTCCTGGCCGTAGTCCTCGCCGATGTGCGGGTGGTACCAGTAGACGCCAGGGTCGGGAAACGCTATCCGGTAGGTGAACCGGCCGCCGATCGGGATTGGCGCTTGCGTCTCGTGCGTACCGTCGAAGCGATTGTCGAGGCGCACTCCGTGCCAGTGCACCGTCGCCTCGAGGTCGCCCTCGTTCAGCACGTTCACGACGAGCGTCGAGTGCTGATGCACACGGAGGAGTGGGCCGGGGACCGAGCCGTTGTAGGCGAGCATCCGCACCGTCGTGTCGCCAAGTTGCTTGGCGACCGGGCCGATACGCAGGTCGAGCACGTCACCGTCGGCGAGCTCGAGCCGCTCGGAAGGGCGAGCCGCAGGCAGCCCCGCTGTCTCTGTCGGGTAACGATCGGAAGAGATCGTCACGGTCGGGCCTCCTCGACTCGCCTACTTTGCACTGGGCGCCCAGACAGGCGCCTCACAAGGGTCGTGCAGCTAGGCGGTCGGTCGCGCCGGGTGAATCGCCGGGATTCTCACCGGGCCGGAGTCTCGGTCGTCGAAGCGAGCCGGTCGGGCGCGTGTGCATCGAGCCGCAGCGTCGCTAGCTCGGTTCGCGAGGCAATCTTGAGCTTCGCGAAGACGTTGCGAAGATGGAAGTCGATTGTCCGAGGGCTGAGGAAGAGCTGCGCCGCGACCTCTCGGTTGGACAGGCCCTGAGCTACGAAGCGCGCAATCTGGAACTCCTGCGGCGTCAGCCGTGCGTCAGGATCCGCCCAACGCGACCGCACATTCTCGCCGCTCGCCCGCAGCTCCGCACGGGCACGCTCCGCCCACTGTCTCGCCTCGAGCGCGACGAACGTCTCGAGTGCCGGTCGCAGGTGCTCGCGTGCATCGACGCGTCGACGGTGGCGGCGGAGGAACTCGCCGTAGGCGAGTTCGGTCCGCGCGCGCTCGAACGGCCGCGACGAGGCGTCGTGCTCGCGCAATGCCTCCTGATAGAGCGTCTCCCGCTGGGCAGGATCGGCGACGATCGTAGCCCTGCAGTGTGCGACGCGTGCTCGTGCCCACCCGACGTCGGCCGCCTCCGCGAACACGCCTAGCTCCTCGAGCCACATCAGTGCGAGCTCGGGCCGATCCGCCGCGACTGCGGCCTCGACTCGATCGAGCGATGCGAGCACAGCCACAACCGGATGTGAGATCGGCTCGACCTGTGCCAGCGCCGCCGCTCCCCGGCCGACTCCGAGCTCGATCGTTGCGAGCACCCAGCGCGATGCGTCCTCGACCAGGCTCATCGGCCGCGCGGCCGTGATCGAGCGGGCGCGGTCGAGGGAAGCGCGGCTGCGGTCCTCCGCTCCCTGCCAGGCAGCGATCAATGCGAGCCAGACGAGCGCGTGTGCCTCGAGTTCGCGTTGACCCGTATCCTCAGCCAACCGCACCGTTTCCTCCGCTGTGGCGTTGGCCTCCGACCAGCGCCCTGCGAGCGTCTCGGCGAGGGCAAGTCGCGTGCCGGCGATCGCCAGACACCCGATCGACCCGATCGACCGGGCCCGGTTGACGATCCGCGTGTGGAATCGCAATGCGGCCGCGTCGTCGCCGACGTAGAAGGCAGCGCGTCCGGCTGCCAGCATCAGGTCGACGTCGTCGAACTCGTCCGCGGCGATCACCAGCGCGTCGCGCATCGCCGCGATGCCCGACCGGCGGTCGCCCGCGAGGTGATGCGCGAACCCGACGAGGAGGCCAATGAAGAAACGGTCGTGCTCGTCGTCGCCGACGTCGAGCGACGACGCCAACTCGGCGATCGTCCGGCTTGCGTCGGCGTCGAGCGCGAGCGAGGCTCCCTCTGCCGCCAGCGCGAGGAGTTCGAGCGACCGGCGCGGATCGACGTGACCGAGACGTCGAGCGCCGGCGACGAGCATGTTGACCGCAGTGGTCGACGTCCCAGCAGCGAGTTCGATCGCGCCCCGGAGCCGGTGGCAGTTGGCGAGCAGGACGGGGTCGTCGACGAGTGGCTCGGCTACGTCGATCAGCCGGGCGGCCTGCGGCAGGAGCCCTGTCAACCAGGCATCCGATGCGGCCTCGGCCAGCCGGCGTCCCTTTTCGTTTGCCGAGGGAGACAGGTCGGCGGCGCGCTCGGCCGCGGCCGACGCTGCCGTGAACGCGTGCCGCGAACGGGCCCGTCCAGCCGCCTGCTCGAGCTCCCGGGCGACCTCCTCGTCCGGTTCGAGCGTCGCCGCAGCGAGGTGCCACGCGTACCGGTCGATCTCACCCGCATCCTTCAGCGTCTCGGCGAGCGCGAGATGCACCGCGCGCCGTTCGGCGAACGTCGCGGTTCCATAGATCGCCGAGCGGACAAGCGGATGCCGGAACTGGATCCCCGCCGCCTCCACGCGGACGAGCCCGACCTCCTCTGCGCTTTCCAGTGCCGCCAGATCCGAGCCGAGGCGCCTCGCCGCAGCTGCCACTGCGTCGGGTCTTCCGGTGTCGTCGGCAGCTGCGATCAACAGTGGCAGCCGCGCATCTGCCGGCAGGTCACGGACTCGGTCGGCGAACAGGCGCTCAACACCCAAAGACATGGGAAGCGGCTGCGGCAGAGGCTCGCGCCCTGCGAGCTGTTCGCGGGTCAGCAGCGGTGCCAGCTCGACGACCGCGAGTGCATTGCCGCCGGTCGCCGACGCTATACGACGGGCGATGTCGGGAGCGACAGCCGCTCCCGACCGCGCCGCAAGGATGGCCTCCACGGCGGTCGTGTTCAGGGGTCCGAGGGTCAGCTCAGGCAGCGCCGCGGCATCAAACTCGCCTTCACGCGCCGCGAACACGATCGCGATCCGCTCCGCCTGCAGGCGGCGAGCGGCAAACGTCAACGCCTGAGCCGAGTCACCGTCGACCCACTGCGCGTCGTCGATCAGGCACAAGAGCGGCTGGTCCTCCGCAGCCTCGGCGAGGATGGTCAGAACGGCCAGCGGCACTCGATACAGGTCGGGCGCGCCGCCACTCTCGAGCGCGAAGGCGACGCGGAGGGCGCTCGCCTGCGGGGGCGGCAGTCGCTCGAGAAGACCAAACACGGGCCGCAGCAGCTGATGCAGCGCGGCAAACGGCAGCCTGGCCTCCGACTCGACCCCCTTTGCCTCGAGCGTCATCATCCCCTCGGCGGAGGTGCGAATCAGCTCGAGGAGCGCCGACTTGCCGGCGCCGGCCTCGCCGACCACCACTACTGAGCCGCTGCGCCCGATGCGCGCGTCGCCGAGCAATCCCAACAGGCGCTCCTGCTCCACGGGACGGCCATGGAGCGACGCGTCGACCTCGATTAGCGGCACGGTCGTTGCGCGCATCCCTGGGCTGTCGACCGAACCCCGGCGACCGACCCGGCTATTTCCCCGGCGCGACCGCAGCAACACCCTGCGACCGTCGGCAGGGACGGCGGGAGAACGAAGGGGAGCAAGAAGTGTGCCACGACGAGTCCCGCCAGATTAGCGCTCGCAACGCGCGAGGAGAACCCCTCAACGCGCCGCGAACCGTCTCCGCGCTCCCCTGATCCTCCCACCCAAGAAAGGGAACCACCAATGCCTACCACGCAGACACGACGTTGGGCCGCGCTCGCAGTGATCGCGCTCGCGCAGTTCATGGTCATCATGGACACCTCGATCATCGGCGTCGCGCTCCCTAAGATCCAGGCCGACATTGGCTTCAGTTCGAGCAGCCTGTCATGGGTCTTCAACGCCTACGTGATCACCTTCGGCGGCCTGCTACTGCTCGGCGGTCGACTCACCGACCTGTTCGGCGCCAAGCGCATTTTCAGCCTCGGCTGGGGCGTCCTCGCCGCCGGGTCGCTCGCCGCTGGCCTGGCCAACTCAACCACCATCGAGATCGCCGCCCGGGCCGTTCAAGGCGCCGGCGCAGCCCTGATCGCACCGTCCGCGCTGACACTCTTGATGATGCTGTTCGGGTCGAACCCGAGGGAGCTGACGAAGGCCTTCGCCGTCTACGGCGCAGCAGCCCCGGCCGGTGGTACCGCCGGCGTCTTCCTCGGCGGCGTTCTGACCGAGTGGACCTCCTGGCCGTGGGTGTTCTACATCAATCTCCCGATCGCCCTCCTCGCGCTCATCCTGACCCCGCGCCTCATGCCTGCCGCTCCGGCCCGCCGCGGGTCGGTCGATGTCCTCGGCGCGACCGCCGCCACCGCCGGGCTGACGCTGCTCGTGCTCGGCATCGTGCGAGCACCCGCCCACGGCTGGGCGTCGAGCAGCACTCTGCTCACCCTCCTCGTCGGCGTGGCACTGCTGGTGACGTTCGCGCTGATGCAGGCCCGCCGCCGCGAGCCGCTGATGCGGCTCAGCATTCTGCGGACACCGAACCTCGCGGCTGCCAACGGCGTCCAGTTCCTCCTCGGCGCGGCCTGGATCCCGACCTGGTTCTTCCTCAACCTCTACCTCCAACAGGTCCTTGGCTACGGCCCGTTCGACGGCGGAGCGGCCCTCCTGCCGATGACCATCGCAATCATGGTGCTGATGGTCGGCGTCGCGCCCCGCGTCATCGCACGATTCGGCCCCAAGCTCCCGATCGTCGCCGGCATGGTGATCCTCGCAGGCGGGATGGCGAGCCTGGCCCGCGTCCACCCGGACGGCAGTTTCGCCACCGACATCCTGCCCGCATCGCTCATCGCCGCTACCGGCATGGCGCTGGCGTTCATTCCATCACTCGGGACGGCGATCGCCGCCGCCCGGCCCGAGGAAGGCGGCCTCGCCGCCGGCATCGTCAACACCTCCTACCAGGTTGGATCCGCCCTCGGCCTGGCCGTCATGACCGCCGTCGCCAGTTCCTACGGCGCCGACCAGATCGCAAACCCCGTGCGCCTCACCGACGGCTACTCAGCAGCCTTCATCGGCGCCGCCGTCGTCGCTGCAGCCGGAGCGGTGCTCGCTTCCACGACGCTGCGCTTCCGAAGCGCCACTGCGGACACGTCCACGGCCGGCGACGCCCGCGAACCCACCGTCGCATAGGCATCCTCGAAGACGACCTACCGCGGCCACGGTGTGGCCAGCCACACCGTGGCCGCGGGCGAGCTTCATTCCGGCAGACCGGACGGCGTGCGAGCGTGGACTCATGCCCGGCACGCAGAAGAGGATGCGCATATACCCCCATGGGGTATACTACGTCCACCCCAGCGATACCTCCCATCCGAATCCGAGGCCCATCATGAAGACCATCGAATCCAAGACGTATCACGCTCACGGAATGACCTGCGAGCACTGTCGCATCGCCGTTACGACGGCGATCGCCCGGCTCGAAGGCGTCGACTCCGTCGACGTCGATCTCGAGACGGGCCGCGTGCGGATCGTCGGCACCGACCTGAACGACGAGGCCGTCGCGGCTGCCGTCGCCGATCAGGGCTACGAGGTGACGTCATGACCCTCGGCGTCCCGGCCCGCCTCGGGCTGTTCGCCGTCGGCCTGGCGGTCGTGTTCGGTGCCGCGGCGGCGCTCGGCGCCGGCGTTCATCCGGGGCAGCCCGCGGCGAGCGGCGAGCAGATGAGCGCGATGGAGGGCATGGGCGCCGCGATGGGCGTCGTCGTCAGCGACGGCTCCTACACCATCACGCCGGCCACCTTCACGGCCTCCGCAGGGCAGCCCGCCAGGATCTCGTTCCGGATCGTCGACCACGACGGCGACGTCGTCCGCGATGGCTTCCAGGTCGAGGCCGAGCGCCGCCTGCACCTGATCATCGCCCGACGCGACCTGACCGGCTACCAGCACCTGCACCCGACCAAGGCCGTCGACGGCACCTGGTCGACGCCGGTCACGCTGCCGGTGGCCGGCACCTACCGCGTGTTCGCCGACTTCCAGCGTGACGGCGTGAAGCACGTGCTGGCGGCTGATCTCACCGTTCCGGGCAGCTACACGCCCGAGGCGCTCCCGACCCCGGCGCCCTCCGCGGCCGTCGACGGCTTCACCGTCAGCCTGCAGCACGACGCGCTTCGTGCCGGTAAGGAGGGCGACCTCGACTTCACGGTGCTGCGCGACGGCAAGCCGGTAGCCGGTATCGAGCCGTACCTGGGCGCCCGCGGCCACCTGGTGGCGCTGCGCGAGGGCGACCTCGCCTACCTGCATGTCCACCCGCACGACGGTCGGCAGCCGGCCGGCGTGGTGCCGTTCAGCGCCGACTTCGTCTCCGCCGGCCGGTACCGCCTGTTCCTGCAGTTCCAGGTGGCCGGCCACGTCCACACCGCCGCGTTCACGGTCGAGGTGACCCGATGACCAGTGCCACCACCGCAACCACCCGGCTCGATCTGCCGATCGAGGGCATGACCTGCGCGTCGTGCGCGACCCGGATCGAGGGCAAGCTG
>JBBQFB010000088.1:0-15058 GCA_038321545.1 Gaiellales bacterium | reverse complement strand
TCGGATTGCAGACGCAAGGCGTGCGCGGGTGCAGCGGTGGCGGCGTGCAGCTTTCGTCGGTGGCCGTCAAGAGCCGCATGCGCGGAGGCGACAGGGGGACGTCTCAAGTGCCAGGTGATGACCCCATCCGGATCCGGGACGAGGCCGATCGCTGACGCCGAGGATGCATCGATTCGGGTGCCTGACTGGCACCTGGTCAGCTTCGGGCTGCCGTTGGCACCGCGGATGTGGATGGTTTCGTCAGCGTTGGATCGCCGCCAGCATCCGGCGCAGAGGGCCGTCGGTGAAGCCGTCGACCGGAAAGGCGAGCTGGCCGATCAGCGCGCCCTCGATCAGGTAGCCGGCCAGGTCGACGTCGAGGTCCTCGCCGACCAGTCGCTGCAGGGCCTCGCGGTAACCGACATCCCACTCTGCCGCCAGATCCCGCAGCTCCGGACGCCGCCCGGCCTCCAGCATCAGCTCGAACTGCGCGGCCAGCGGCGCGTCGGTGTCGCGCAGTTGCGCCTCCGTGAGCGCGACGAGACGGTCGACGACCGTGCCCTCCGTGCGGGCCGCGTGCTCGGCGACGAGGGTCAGCGAGCGCTCGATCGTGAGCGCGAACGCCTCGCGGACAAGTGCCTCCTTGGACGCGAAGTAGTACGTCGTCGAGGCCAGCGGCACGCCCGCCTCGGCCGCCACCGCGCGGTGCGTAACGGCGTCCGCACCGCGTGCCCCGAGCACGCGCAGCGTCGCCTCGACGATCGCCGCGCGGCGATCGCTCACAGCGCCCTCAGGGCCTCGCGCGAGCTCGTCAGGCCCGACTCGATCGCGCCGTCCATGAACCCGGCCCAGCCGTTCGCGAGATCGGATCCGGCGAGCACCACACGTCCCTCGGGACGCCGCATCTCGGCGTGGAACCGCGAGTACCAGCCAGGCCGGTGGATGGCCCACGTACCGCGCGCGTACGGATCGTTCAGCCAGTCGTGGGCGGTCGCGTCGAGCACCTCATAGCCCGGCAGGATGGTGTTCATCGCCGCCTGCACGGCGCCGAGATCGCCGGCGTCGATCGCGTCGCCGTCGAGGCCGAAGCCGATCAGCGTCTGCGTCCCGTCGTCGTACCGCCACTCGGTCGCCAGGTAGCCGAACTCGTGCCCGGGCCGGATCACGTTCTGCGTCGCGGTCGCCTCGCCGCGCGCGCGGACGAAGATCTTGATGCCGCGCGACGCCTGGCCGTAGCGGGTCGCCTCCTGCTTGAGCTCGGACAGGCCCGGCTCGAACGCGATCGACCCGAGCGTGTTCAGCGGCACGGCGACGATCACGGCGCCGGCGGGAATCGTCTCGCCGGCGCTGGTCGTCACCTCGACGCCCGTCGCCGTCTGGCGGACGGCCGCGACCGGCGTCTCGAGCCGGGTCTCGAACCGCGCACCGCCCGCGATGGCGCCGAGCAGCGTCTGCGTGCCGCCCGCGATCGTCACCCGCCCGCCGGTGTACTGCGTGAGCGCGAGGCTCGAGCCGCTCAGGACGTGCCAGCGGACGACTGCGAGCGCGCCGGCCTCGTGTGCGAAGCCGTGGGCGAGCGACTCGCACTCGGCCAGCAGCACATCGCGCTCCTCGGCGTCGAGGCCGAGCTCGTCGATCCGCTCGCCGATCGTCAGCCGGTCGAACCGCTCCATCGCAGCCCCGCCGGCCAGCGGCGTGTACGGATTCGGGAGCGCCTCCTCGGCGCCGTCCACGAACCGGTTCCAGCCGCGCTCGGCGATCCGATCGCGGTCGGCGGCCGTGCCGCTGCGGCGCTCGCCGTTCACCCACCAGCTGGTGTCGGCCTCGGGATCGGAGAGGACGGCCCCGACCCCGCCGCGCGTCATCTCGGACCACGCGTGCGGCTGGTGCCAGTGCACCCAGCCGCCGCCGTACTCGATCTCCTGGCCGTTCCAGTCGGCCGTCCAGGTGCGACCGCCGAGGCGGTCCTTCGCCTCCAGCAGCAGCGCGCTGCGCCCGGCCAGCGCGACCTCGCGGGCCGCCGTCACGCCGGCGAACCCGCCGCCGATCACGATCACGTCGTGCATGTCGCCATCCTCTGGTACATATGTACCGTACAAATGTACCAGTTAGGCGCGGAAGTGCGGAATCACGTGCTCCCCGTAAGCCCGCAGCGTGTCCTCCTGCGAGCCGGTCATCAGGTAGATGTTGAACTGCCGCACGCCCAGGTCGGCCATCTGCTGCAGCTTCGCGACGTGGTCGGCGACCGGCCCGAGGATGCAGAACCGGTCACAGGTCTCGTCGTCGACGAACGACCCGTGTGCCGCTCCGACGCGGGAGTGCTCCGAGTAGTCGTAGAACTCGCGCCGCTGCAGGTAGGAGGTCAGCGTGGGCGGGAGCAGCGTCTGGTCGTAGCGCTTCAGCAGGTCGACGACGTGGTTGGAGACCATCGCCGGGAACCACCGCACCAGATCCCGGGCCGCCGCTCGATCGTCGGCCAGCACCACCGGCGCGCACACGATCGGCTCCAGCACGGCCGGGTCGCGACCGGCGTCGGCGGCGGCCGCGCGGGCCTGATCCATGATCCACTCGATGATGTCGAGGTCGGCGAGCTGGATGATCACGCCGTTCGCCTCACGCCCGGCCACCGCCAGCACCTTCGGCCCGTAGCCGGCGACGTAGATCGGGATCTCGGGCGCGTCGGCGGCCCACTCGAGCACGATCTCCTTGTCGTTGATCGTGCCGGGCCGGCCGTTCATCAGCTCGCGGATCAGCGCGGTCGAGCGCGCAAACTCGCCCACCGTGACCGGGTCGTACCCGATCGTCCGCCGGGCCGAGTCGCCGCGGCCGATGCCGTGCACGATGCGCCCCGGGTACATGTCGTTCAGCGTCGCGTGGTAGCTCGCGCTGACGGTCGGCTCGCGGGTGCCGGGGTTCGTGACGCAGAAGCCGAGGCGGATCCGCTCGGTCGCGGCCAGCGCGGCGGGGAGGAACACGGAGCCGTCCTGCCACAGCACGTGCGAGTCATACGTCCACGCGTTGTCGAAGCCGCACCGCTCGGCCAGCTGCACCAGCTCGACGAACCGCGAGCACGGCGGGTCGGGCAGGATCGTCGCGCCGAAGCTCAGCACCGGCACGTCTCCTCGACGACGGCGCGCCACGCGCGGCCGGCGAAGGCCTCGTTGGCGAGCGCCTCGATCACGTCGTCCGGCGTGTCGAGGTCGAGCGCGAGCCCCGGCCGGTCGACCATCACCGCGGCGACGCCGGCCGTGCGCGCGAGCGCGGCGTGCACGGAGGAGCTGTGCGGCGAGCCGAAGGCCGGCACGATCACCCCGGCCGGCCGCAGCGCGAGCGCGTTGGTGCCCTGGTCGTGCGCGCGACCGATCGCGATGCCGCGCTCGGGGCAGGCCTCGATGATCGCGTCGACGTCGGCCGCGACGAGCGTCGGCAGGTCGGCGGAGACGAACAGCACGCCGTCTGGCACCGACCGCAACAGCGCCAGCGCGTGGCGCAGCCCGGCGTTCCACTCCAGCCCGCCGTCCGACACCGCCGCCGCACCGCACGCCGCAGCGACCGTGGCGGCGAGGGGATCGTCCGTCACGACCGACACCGCCGTCACGCGCTGCGCCGCGAACGCCTGCGCGAGCGCGTCCTCCAGCAGGGCGAGCATGAGCGAGCGACGCTGCCCGGCATCGAGGATGCCGGACAGCCGCTGCTTGCAGGAATCGAGTCGCTTGATCGGGACGAGGACGTGCACGCGCCCGCAGACTAGCCCTCGTACGCCGCGTCCGCGACCGCGAGCGCCTCGTCGATCAGCTCGAGGCCGGCACGGGCCTCCTCGGGCGTGATCACGAGCGGCGGAACGACCATCAGCACGTTCCAGTGCACCATGGTCGCGAGGCCGAGCTCCCAGCACTTTCGCTGGAAGGCGCCGACGGCGCCCATGTCCTTGCCGGCCGCGTTGAACGGGGCCAGCATCTCGCGCGTCTCGCGGTTCTTGACCAGCTCGACGCCCCAGAAGCAGCCCTTGCCGCGCACCTCGCCGATCGACGGGTGCCGCTCCTGCAGCTCCCGCAGGCCGGGGCCGAGGACGCTGGTGCCGATGCTGTCCGCGTTCTCGACGATGCCCTCGTCCTTGAAGGCCTCGATCGACGCGACTGCCGCGGCGCACGCCAGCGGATGGCCGGAGTAGGTCAGGCCGCCCATGTAGGCGCGATCCATGAACGTGTCGGCGATGCGGCGGGAGATCAGCAGCGCGCCGAGCGGCACGTAGCCGGAGTTGATGCCCTTCGCACAGCAGATCAGATCGGGCTCGACGTCCCAGTGGTCGCACGCGAACCAGCGGCCGGTGCGACCGAACCCGGCCATCACCTCGTCGCAGATCATGACGATGCCGTGCTTCGTGCACAGCTCGCGGACGCCCTGCAGGTAGCCGTCGGGCGGCACCAGGATGCCGTTCGTGCCGACGACCGACTCGAGGATGATGCCGGCGACCGTGTGGGCCCCCTCGTACATCAGGATCTCCTCGAGGTGCCGCAGCGCGCGCTCGCACTCCTCGGCCTCGGTGGTCGCGTTGAACGACGAGCGGTAGAGGTACGGGCCGCAGAAGTGCACGACGCCGGCCATGCCCGGCTCGGCCGCCCACCGGCGCGGGTCGCCGGTCAGGACGATCGAGCCGCCGGTGCCGCCGTGGTAGGAGCGGTACGTCGACATCACCTTGTGGCGGCCGGTGTAGATGCGCGCCATGCGCATCGCGTTCTCGGTCGCCTCGGCGCCGCCGTTCGTGAAGAACGCCATGTCGATGTCGCCCGGCGCGAGCTCGGCCACCATCGCGGCCAGCTCGGCGCGCTTCGCGTTCGCGTGCTGCGGCGCGACGGTGCAGAGCAGGTCCGCCTGCTCCTTGATCGCCGCGACGACCTTCGGGTGCTGGTGGCCGATGTTGGTGTTCACGAGCTGCGACGAGAAGTCGAGGTAGCGCTTGCCGTCGTGGTCCCACATGTAGACGCCCTCGGCGCGCTCGACGGCCAGCGGCGCGAGCGCGCCCTGGGCGCTCCAGGAGTGGAAGACGTGCGCCTTCTCGAGCTGCTGCAGCTCGGCGTTGGAGAGCTTGGCCGTCGTCGCCATCAGTGCGTGTCCCCCTGCTCGGTGAAGAACTTGCCGGTCGGCCCGCCGGAGAACCAGCGGGTCGTGACCGTCTTCTTGCGCGTGTAGAAGTCGACCGCTTCGCCCGCCTGGGCGTGCGTGTCGCCGAAGAACGAGTCCTTCCAGCCCGTGAACGGGAAGTAGCCGACGGGTGCGGCGACGCCGACGTTGACGCCGATCATGCCCACCTCGACGTCGGCGCGGTAGCGGCGGACGGCCGCGCCCGACTCCGTGAAGATCGAGGTGCCGTTGCCGTACCGCGAGCTGTTCACGATCTCAATCGCGTGCTGGAGGGAGTCGGCGTGCAGGACCGTCAGGACCGGGCCGAAGATCTCCTCCTGCGCGACCTCCATGTCGGAGGTGACGCCGTCGATGATGGTCGGGCCGACGAACGCGCCGTTCGGCCCGCCCGACTTGCGGCCGTCGACGGCCAGCGTCGCGCCCGCCTCGAGGCCCTTGTCGATCATGCCCATGATGCGGTCGCGGGCGGTGGTCGACACGACCGGGCCGACCGACACGCCCTTCTCCATGCCGTCGCCGACGGTGAGCGCCTCGACCTTCGGGATCAGCGCGTCGAACAGCGGCCCCTTGGCGTCGCCGACGGCGACCACGACGGAGCCCGCCATGCAGCGCTGGCCGGCGGCGCCGAACGCCGAGCCGATGATGTTGTCGGCCGTCTTGTCCATCAGCGCGTCGGGCATCACGACCATGTGGTTCTTCGCGCCGCCGAGCGCCTGGACGCGCTTGCCGTTCTCGGCCGAGCGGGTGTAGATGTACTTCGCGGTCTTGGCGGAGCCGACGAACGAGATGGCGTCGATGTCGGGCGAGTCGAGCATGGCGTTCACCACGTCCACGGAGCCGTTCACGAGGTTGATCACGCCCGGCGGCAGGCCGCCCACGTCGTCCATGATCTCCCACATCAGGGCCTGCGTCATCGGCACCTGCTCGGAGGGCTTCAGCACGTAGGCGTTGCCGCACGCGACGGCGTAGGGCAGGAACCAGAACGGCACCATCGCGGGGAAGTTGAACGGCACGATGTTGCCGACGACGCCGACCGGCTGGCGGATGGTCTCGCAGTCGATGGCGGTCGCGACGCCCTCCAGGATGTTGCCCTGCATCATGGTCGGCACGCCGCACGCAGCCTCGATGTTCTCGACCGAGCGCGCCACCTCGGCCTGCGCGTCGGGGAACGTCTTGCCCATCTCGCGCGTGATCGTCGCGGCGATGTCGTCGGCCCGGTCGAGGAACGCCTGGCGGATGTCGTAGAGCCACCGCGTGCGCTCGATCACCGACACCTTGCGCCACGTCTTGGACGCTTCCTTCGCGGTGCGCGCGGCGTCGTTCAGCTCTTCCTTGGAGCTCAGCGGCACGCGCGCCAGCACCTCGCCGGTGGCCGGGTTGGTGATGTCGAGCGTGTCGCTGCTCGACGAGGCCACCCACTTGCCTCCGACGTAGTTGTGCAGCGTGCGTACCCCGGTCTTCTGCGGGGCGGGAACGGTGGTGCTCATCAGCGGGACGTCTCCTTCGGATCCGGGCGGTGTCCTGGCTGCATGGTGGCGCGGATCGAGGCAAAGAAAAAGGTGACACTGTGTCGCCCTCAGATCGATACAGTTGTCGGTCTGGTGCTGCGGCTCGTCGACTTCCTCACGCTGCCCGCGGTCGCGGTGGGCACGCCTCGCGTGCTGGCAGCCCCCGGGCAGCTGGAACGCGAGGTGCGCTGGGCGCACGTGTTCGAGAACCCGAACATCACGGTGTCGCTGGAGGGCGCGGAGATCCTGCTCACGACGGGCATCGCGACGGCCGGCATGGACGAGGCCGCCATCGGGCGGCTGGTCGACGACCTGTCAACCGCCGGCGTCGCCGGGCTGGCACTCGAGCTCGGCACCGTCTACGCCGACGCGCCGGATGCGCTGGTGGCAGCGTGCGGGCGCGCGGAGCTGCCGCTGATCGCGTTCGCCCGCCGGGTCAAGTTCGTCGAGATCACGCACGCGGTGGCCGAGCTGCAGATCGCCGCCGAGCTGCAGCGCCTCCGACGCGCAGTGGGCGTGCAGGCCCGGCTGCGCGAGGCGGCGCGCGACGGACACGGCGCGGCGGCGATCCTGACGGCGCTGGCGGCCGCGCTCGAGGCCGAGCTGCTGGTCGAGGCGGCCGACGGCACACCGATCCTGACCGCGCCGCGCGAGGACGGGTTGTCGACGGCGTTCCTCGAGGCGCTCGCCGACCGCCGCCGCGGCGAGCAGACCGCGCTCGTGACGCACACCGTCGTGATCCCGGGCCAGCGCATGGCCCGGCTGCACGCCCTGATTCCCGAGGCCGGAGAGCTGGACGAGCTGACCGTCTCGGAGACGGCGTTCCTGCTCGGCGCCGCCCTGGCGGCCGAGCCGCGTATCGACGAGCTGCTGTCCGACGACCGGGCGCGCCTCGTGCGGCTGCTCGCCGACGGCCGGCTGGCGTCGCAGACCGACGTGCGGCGCCGCATCCGCTCGGTGGGGCACGACGTGCCGGCGGAGGGCGTCGGCGTGCTCGTCGCACGCGGCGTCGCCGGCGCCGACCTGCGCCGCGCGCTGGGCGTGCCCGTGATCACGGAGTCGGCCCCGGCCGGGCGCGTGCGGGCCGTGCTGCTGGCCGACCCGGCCACCGCGCGCCTCGCCGCCGGGCGCGTGGTCGCCGGCGCGCTCGGCCTCGCGCACGCCGCCGCCGAGCCGATGGCGATCCGCGACGCGTTCGAGCTGGCCGGCCGTGCCTCGCTGGTCGCGCACGCGCTCGGCCGGCCGCTGGTCGTGGCGGCCGAGATGGGGCCGCTCGATCCGGTCGCTGCGGCCGTGCTGCAGGGCCGGCGCCTCACGCCCTCGCTCACCGAGCGCGACGAGCGGCTGCTCGGCGCGCTGGTCGCATCGGGCTTCTCCGTTGCTCCGGCGGCCCGCCGGCTCGGGGTCTCGCGGCAGTCGGTCTACAAGGAGCTGCGCCGCGCCGAGGCGCGGCTGGGCGTCCGCCCGCTCGACCCCGGCGCGCACGCCGAGATCTCCCTCCGGCTGGTCACGTTCCGCATGCAGCGGGCGATCGAGCTCGAGGGCCTCGCCTGGTAGCTACCAGCCGCGCAGCCGCGTCGGCGCGATGCGCAGGGCCACCGAGTAGTCGGCGGCGAAGCCGGCGGGCGTCCAGCCGTTGCCCGCGATGAACGCACCGTACTTCGCGACGTACGTCGGAACCGCGTCGGCGGGCGGGTCGTCGCTGAGCGACGCCGTCCCCGAGACGATCACGATGTCGCCGCCGTTGCCGTTGCCGTCGAGGTGGAGCGAGACGCGCGGATTGGCAGCGATATTGCGCAGCTTCGGCGTGTTCGGCTTCGAGTACAGGAGCACGCTCGCACCGTCCCACTCGAACCAGACGGGACTCGGCTGCGGCTGGCCGTCGGGGCTCACGGTGATCAGCCAGGCGACCGGCTCATCCCGCAGACGGCGGGCGGCGCGCTCGCCGAAGGGCGTCGTGGTGTCGATCGTGATTGCCATCCGGGGCATGCTACCGGCGTGCGGGTCACCATCCTCTCCGGCGGCGTCGGCGGTGCGCGGTTCACGCTCGGCGTGCTCGCGGCCGAGCCGCAGGCCGCTGTGACGGTGGTCGCGAACGTCGGCGACGACCTCGAGCACTGGGATCTGCACGTCTCACCCGACGTCGACACGGTGCTGTACACCCTGTCGGGTCGCGTCGGCGAGCTGGGCTGGGGCGTGCGCGACGACACGCGCGGCGCGATGGCCGTCGTCGGCGAGCTGGGCGGCGCCGACTGGTTCATCCTCGGCGATCGTGACGTCGGGCTGCACCTCGTGCGCACCGCCCGGCTGCGCGCCGGCGAGCCGTTGTCGGCGATCGTGGCCGACGTCGCGGCGCGCCTCGGCGTGCCGGCCACGATCCTGCCCGCCACCGACGGCCGGCTGCGCACCGTCATGGAGACCGACCAGGGCGCGCTGCCGTTCCAGGACTGGCTGGTGCGCCGCCGGGCCGAGCCGCGCGTCCACGCGATCCGCTTCGACGGGGCCGGCGTCGCTCCGGCGCCCGGCGTGCTGGATGCCATCGCGGCCGCCGATCGCGTGCTGCTGGCGCCGTCCAACCCGTTCATCTCGCTCGACCCGATCCTCGCCGTGGCCGGCGTCCGCGACGCGGTCATCGCGCGGCGCGCCGACGTCGTGGCGGTGTCGCCGATCATCGCGGGCCGCGCCGTCAAGGGCCCGCTCGGCGAGCTGCTCGACTCGCTCGGGCACGAGCGCAGCGCCCTCGGCGTGGCGCGCTACCTGGCGCCGCTGACGGGTACGTTCGTGCTCGACGAGGCGGACGCCGGGCTGGCGACGGCGATCACGGCGCTCGGCGTGCGCGTGATCGTCGCCGACACGCTGATGCAGGACCCGGCGGTGCGGGCGGCGCTGGCCCGCTCCGCGCTCGCGGCATGACCGACCTCGTGGTGACGCCCATCGCGGGTCTGCCGGAGATCGTGGCGGGCGACGATCTGGGCGCGCTGATCGGCGGAGCGATCGACCTCGCGGCGGGCGACGTCGTGGTGATCGCGCAGAAGGTGGTCTCGAAGTCCGAGGGTCGCGTGCTCGACCTGGCGACGGTCGACGCAGGCCCCGAAGCGGTTGCGATCGCGGGCGGGGCGGAGGATCCGCGGTTCGTCGAGGTCGTGCTCCGCGAGACGGTGCGCATCGTGCGGCAGCGCGGCAGCCTGCTGATCTGCGAGACGCGCCACGGCCTCGTGTGCGCCTCGGCCGGCGTCGACCGCTCCAACGCCCCGGACGCCGACCGGGTCGTGCTGCTGCCGCTCGACCCCGACGGATCGGCGGAGCGGATCCGGGCCGCGCTGCCGGCCGGCGTCGCGGTGCTGGTATCCGACTCGTTCGGCCGCCCGTTCCGCCAGGGCATCACCGGCGTGGCGATCGGCTGCGCCGGCATCGCGCCGCTGGACGACCGCGTCGGCACGCCCGACGACGCGGGGCGCGCCTTCGCCGGCACGATGGTCCACGTCGCGGACGAGCTGGCCGCGATCGCCGACCACGTGATGGGCCCTGCCGGTGGCGTGCCGGCCGTGCGGATCAGAGGTGCTCGCACGGTGGCCGGTGACACCGCCGCCGCCTCGACAGCAATGCCCGCCGACCGCGACCTGTTCCGGTAGGCACAGAATCCGGTTGCACGTGCAATCAGCGGTAGGATGCCGCGCAATGAACGCACGCGACGCCCTCGACCTCGCGCGCGGCGGCGGTGATCTCGATCAGCTCTGCGCACGGGCCCGCGACGTCCGGGATCGCGCCTGGGGCGGGGTCGTCACCTACTCGCCGAAGGTCTTCATCCCGCTCACGGCGCTGTGCCGTGACGTGTGCCACTACTGCACGTTCGCGCGTCCGCCGCGCAAGGGAGAGCGGGCCTTCCTGACGATCGACGAGGTACTCGCCATCGCCCGCGCCGGTGCTGCCGCGGGCTGCCGTGAGGCGCTGTTCACGCTCGGCGACAAGCCCGAGCTGCGCTACCGCGTGGCCCGCGAGGAGCTGGCCGAGCTCGGGCACGAGACGACCGCGTCGTACCTCGTCGAGGCCGCCCGCGCGGTGCTCGAGGAGACCGGGCTGCTGCCGCACGCCAACCCCGGCATCCTCAGCGACGACGAGCTGGCCGCCGTGCGTACCGTGGCGCCGTCGCAGGGGATCATGCTCGAGACCGCTTCGGCCCGGCTGTCGGAGCGCGGCATGCCGCACTTCGGGTCGCCCGACAAGCTGCCGTTGGTGCGCTTGGACGCCCTGGAGCGAGCGGGGCGCCTGAGGATCCCGTACACCAGCGGCATCCTGATCGGCATCGGCGAGACCCGCACCGAGCGGGTCGAGGCGCTGCTCGCGCTGCGCGACCTGCACCTGCAGCACGGCCACCTGCAGGAGGTGATCGTCCAGAACTTCCGCGCCAAGGCCGACACGAAGATGGCCGCGGCGCCCGAGCCGTCGCTCGACGACCACCTGTGGACGATCGCCATGGCGCGGCTGATCCTGCCCGAGGACGTGTCGCTGCAGGCCCCGCCGAACCTGGCGTACGAGGACTTCCCGCGGCTGCTCGAGGCCGGTATCAACGACTGGGGCGGCGTGTCGCCGGTGACGCCCGACCACGTCAATCCCGAGGCGCCCTGGCCCGACGTCGACCGGCTGTCGGCGGCCACCGCCGCCGGTGGTCTGACGCTGCTGCCGCGGCTCGCCGTCTACCCGCGGTACCTGCGCGATCCGGCCACATGGCTCGACGCGGCCGTGGTGCCGCACGTGAACGCCGCCGCCGACGGGCTGGGCCTCGCGCGCCCGGCCGAGGAGTGGTTCATCGGCGCGTCGGGCGGCACGCCGCCGTCATGGTCGCGGCCGCGGCTCGGCGGGGTGTCGGCGGCCTTCGCCGACGCGCTCGAGGCGACGGAACACACCCGGGCGCAGGCCACGGCGCTGCTCTCGGCCCGCGGCCCCGAGGTCGACCTGCTGACCGCCGCGGCCGACGCGCTCCGCGCCCAGCGCAACGGCGACGAGGTCACCTACGTCGTCTGCCGGAACATCAACTACACCAACGTCTGCTACTTCAAGTGCGGCTTCTGCGCGTTCTCGAAGGGCAAGCTGGCGGAGAACCTGCGCGGGCCGGCGTACCTGCTCGGCCGCGACGAGATCCTGCGCCGCTGCCACGAGGCGTGGGACCGGGGCGGCACCGAGGTGTGCCTGCAGGGCGGCATCCATCCCGGGTTCACCGGTCAGTGGTACATCGAGCTGGTCGAGGCGATCCGGGCCGAGCTGCCCGACCTGCACATCCACGCGTTCTCGCCACTCGAGGTCTGGCAGGGCGCGCACACGGCCGAGCTGCCGCTGCGCGACTACCTGGCGCGCCTGCACGACGCCGGGCTCGGCTCGCTGCCGGGCACCGCGGCGGAGATCCTCGACGACGACGTGCGCCGCACGCTGTGCCCCGACAAGGTGTCGACGTCGCAGTGGCTCGAGGTGATGCGCACCGCGCACTCGCTCGGCATCCGCACCACGTCGACGATCATGTTCGGCCACATCGAGCAGCCGGTGCACCAGGCGAACCATCTGCTGGCGCTGCGCGACCTGGCGAGCGAGACGGGCGGCTTCACCGAGTTCGTGCCGCTCCCGTTCGTGCACGCCGAGGCGCCGATCGGCCTGAAGGGCCTCACCCGGCGCGGGCCGACCTTCGAGGAGTCCGTGGTGCTCCACGCCGCCTCACGGCTGATCCTCGACCCGCACATCCAGAGCATCCAGGCGTCGTGGGTGAAGCTCGGTCCGGAGGGCGCCGGCGTGCTGCTGGACGCCGGCGTGAACGATCTCGGCGGCACGCTCATGAACGAGTCGATCTCCCGCGCGGCCGGTGCCAGCCACGGCCAGGAGTGCCCGCCGGAGCGCATGGAGGAAGTCATCCGCGGGGCGGGGCGCACGCCGGTGCAGCGCACCACGCTGTACGGCCGCCCGCCCGAGGCGCAGCGCGCTCGCAGCTTCGGTGCCGCCCCGCTCGAGCCGACGCCGGCGCCGCCCTACGACGACTCCGGGCTCGTGAAGCCGGCGAAGCTGCACCGGCCGGGCCTCGCGGCGCGCTGATCAGCCGAAGCGCGAGCGGAGCCGCGGCAGCACGTCGCGACTGAACAGCTCGAGGAAGCGCGCCTGGTCGGGGCCGGGCGCGTGGAACACCAGCTCCGAGAAGCCGAGCTCGACGTACGGCGCGATCTTCTCGACCACCTCGTCGGGATCGGTCGAGACGATGAACCGCGTGTGCGCACGGTCGATGGCTGCGTCGGCGAGCCGCTCCATCTCGACCGGGTCCTCGACGCCGGTCTTCTCGTCGGGCGTCAGCGCGAGCGCCGCCCACCAGTCGCAGTTGCGCAACGCGGTCTCGGCATCGGTGTCGTACGAGACCTTGATCTCGATCATGTGGTGCACGGAGCCGGGGTCGCGGCCCGCGCCGGCCGCACCCTCCGCGACGGCGGCCGTGAGCTGCTCGTACAGCTCGGGCGCCTTGCCGCTGGTGCAGATGAAGCCATCGCCGACCGTGCCCGCGAGCTTGGCCGCGAGCGGTCCCGACGCGGCCACGTAGATCGGCACCGGCATCTCCGGGCGGTCGTAGATCGTGGCGTGCTCCGTCTTGTAATACTCGCCGTCGAAGTCGACGCGCTCCTCGCTCCACAGCCGGCGGATCAGCTCGATCGCCTCGGTGAGGCGCAGCCGGCGCTCCTTGCCGGTCGGCCACGCTGCGCCGGTGGCGGGCGTCTCGTTGAGCGACTCGCCGGTGCCGACGCCGAGGAACACGCGGCCCGGGCTGAGCACGCCGAGCGTGCCGAACGCCTGCGCGATGATGGACGGGTGGTAGCGCAGCGTGGGCGTGAGCACGCTCGTGCCGAGCTCGATCGACGAGCTGGCCTGCCCGGCGGCGCCCAGCCACGCGAGGGCGTTCGGCGCGTGCCCGGTCTTGTGTCGCCAGGGCTGGAAGTGGTCGGACAGCGCCGCGATCTCGAAGCCCAGGCGTTCCGCCTGCTGCGTCCACTCGACCAGCTCGCGCGGTCCGAACTGCTCGGCTGATGCCTTCCAGCCGTACCGCATCAGGCGGCCCGGTCGGCGAGGCCGAGGGCGCTCGTGGCGGCGCGGGCGAGACCGGCGTCGGAACCGTGTGCCCACCGCATCGCGTGCGGACGCCAGTCCTGCCAGCGGGTCCGGAACGCGCCGGCCAGGAAGACGCGCGCGACGGCGTCCCAGCCCTCGTCGTCCAGCCGCGGTGCGATGCGCTCCAGCAGACGCGCCGCGCGCTCGGCGGGCAGGACGGTCAGGAACGGTGCGGCGGCCGAGGCGGGCGAGCGTCCGTCCTCGAGGCGCGCGAGCGGCAGGCACCGCTCGACGACGCGCTCGGCGACGCGGCGGTCGCCGCCGGCCACCAGCGACAGCTGGCGGGCGGCGTGCCACAGCAGGGCGGGCGCGTCGGACTCCAGCAGGCGCTCGCCGACCACGCGCACGATCTCGGTGTACGGCGTCTCGTCGTCGAGCGAGTCGACCGTGACCTCGCTGACCCACTCGTCGGCGACGCGGGCCCGGGCGCGGCCAGGCGGCAGCGTCTCGGTCTCGCGCACCAGCTGGTCGACCAGGTCGGCCAGGCCGGCGAGGTCGCCGAGCGGCACGTCCAGGGTGGTGGCGGCGAACGCCTCGGTGTCGACCACGGCGCCGTCCAGCCAGCGGGCGGTCGGGTCGAGATCGCCGGCCACGAGGGCCCGCAGCGCCTCGCGGCCGCTGCCGGTGCCGAGCATCACGCGGCAGCCGGGTCGGAGGATCGCGAGCGGCACGCTCTCGCCCTGCTCGACGCGATCGAGAATCGCCGCGAGCACCGGCCGGCGCAGGGCCAGGGCCAGCAGCGCGCTGGTCTCGGCCTCGTCGCGACCGAGGCGCAGCGCCTGCAGCGCGAGGTCGACCACGGCGGCTTCGGGCGCACGGCGGGCACCGAGCGGAAACAGGTCGCGGAGCGAGATCGCGGCGGCGCAATCGGTCCGGTCGAACCGCGTCTCGACGGCTGCCGCGGCCTCGCGCAGGGTCACCTGCCGACCCCGGTACGCCGTGAGAAGCGCCATCGCAAATGCTGCCGCCGCCCGCTCCGTCGTCATCGCGGTGAACCGTACACCCGGCTCGGACGATGAGCGCCAGCACCGCGATCCTCCGGCCCTGCGCGCGGTAGGCTTCCAGTCATGTCGCTGTTGAATCGCGTGCTGCGCGTCGGCGAGGGGCGCCGGCTCAAGGCCCTCGAGGAAGCCGCACGCACCGTAAACTCGCTCCAAGACTCGATCACCCCGCTGTCCGACGACGAGCTGCGCGCCCGCTACGGCGAGCTGCGCGATCAGGTCCGGGAGCGGATCGCCGCCGGCGAGGACGCCGAGAAGGCGCTCGGCGAGGTGCAGGCCGAGACGTTCGCGGTTGTC
>JBBQFB010000087.1:0-15070 GCA_038321545.1 Gaiellales bacterium | reverse complement strand
CGACTGGCGCCTCGGGCGTCGGAATCCGCGCGCAGCCGTGCGAGGCGGGCGTGGCCGGCACGTCGGCGTAGGCGTGGAACGCGTACCCACCCGTGAAGTAGCTGGCGAACGGCAGCCAGACCTGGAACGGGTACGACCAGTCGCGCTCGGCCTTGCGGTAGATCTTGTAGCTGCCGGCGGGCGTGCCGAAGCCGGACTTGCCCGTCGACGTGTGGATCGCGCGCACCACCTTGCCGTCACCGATCAGCAGCACGACGCCCTTCTGGCGGTAGACCTCGACGCGGCGGCCGGCGGCGACGGTCGGCTTCGGGACGGCGGCGGTCTCGATCGCGGCGCGCGTGGCCGGGCCGACCAGCCCGTCGCGCTGCAGGCCGTGCCAGGCCTGGAACGCCATCACGGCCTGCTGCGTTCGGTAGTCGTTCTGGCCGGTCGCGGCACCCGACGGCAGGTACTTGAACGAGATCAGCTTGCGCTGGATCTCGGTGATGCCGACGTTCGAGACGACCTGGCCCGGATTCGTCGGGGTGACAACGTCGCCCGGCTTGTTCCCGGTGGACTGCGTCCACGAGGAGGACGCGCCCGAGCCGACCACCAGCCGGACCGACGTGACGAACGTGAACTGGTCGGCGGTGCGCACTACCTGCGCGATGCGGGCCGCGATCTCGCTCGCGTCCTCGCCCGACAGGAACTGCGTCGACAGCGTGATCGTGGCGATCCCGCCACGCACCTTCAGGTCGAGCAGCGTCGTCGACTTCGGGATCGTCGTGCGCAGGTCGAGCTTCGTGCGCTCACCGACCGTCGGGCCCTCCAGCAGCTTGCGGATGGTCGTCTTGACGCCGCCCTCGGCCGAGAGGCCCTTCTGCAGCGCGCGCTTGCGCGACGTGACGCGACCCTCGCCGCGGATGAAGAAGATGCGGACGCTGCGGGCCGACTTGCCGACCGGCGGTGCGCCCGTCGCGGCTGCGTCGGCGAGCAGCTCGGGCCGCACGGACCCGGCCGCGTTGGCCTGCGCCTGCGTGATGATGCCGCGCGCGACGAGGAACGCCGCCGCCTCCTTGCGCGCCGAGTGCTTGAGGATGCCGACCTGCTCGTTGAGTGCCTGGATGCGCGAGCTCGTCAGCACGCGGGAGACGCGATCGATCTCGGCCTGCAGCCCCGGGTTGGCGTCGGCGGTCGACTTCCTGAGCGCCACGAAGCCGCGGGCCGGCGTACCGGAGAACGCGCCCTTCGGGTCGTTCAGGACGGTCAGCTTGAGCCGCGCGATCTCCGGGTCGGTCGAGAACGCGTAGACGCACTGCGCGGCGCCGGACCGGATCGCGTCGTAGCGGTGGTTGATCGGCTGCACCTCGAGACCACGGAACAACGCGCCGTACTCGCGCGCCAGCACGACCAGGCCGTCCGGGCGCAGCAGGTGCTCCTGGTTGGCGGCGTACACGATGCTCCGCGGATGCCGGCGCAGCGTGTTCAGGTTGACGAGGTTGAGGCGCTTGACGATCGCCTTCGTGCACGCCACCTGGTTCACGTCCTCGAACGGCGCCGGCGTGGTCGCGATCAGGCCGGCGGCGGTATAGCGATCGGTGAGCTTCTTCAGGACCGACGGCAGGTTGCGGTCCGGCGGCTGGTTCATGATCGTCAGCAGCGCGGTGCTGGTGTACTCGGGGTAGAGGTCGATCGACCCCTTCAGCAGCGCGGCGTCGGCGACGGCGCTCGAGGGCGCGCGGCGATACACGACGTCATACCCCTTCGCCTCCAGTGCGAGCCCGTACAGCTGGGTGACGACGCTACTCTCGGTGAAGCCCTTGTCGGCGATCACGACACGGGTCGCGGCGATCGATGCGGGCGCGGTTGCGAGCACGACCGCCGTCACGGCCGCGCTGATCCAGAAGCGCATGGGTGCCAGTGTACGACGGGCGCTCCTCCCGCGTCACCGATCCGATGGGTTAGTCGAGCCCGAGCTCCTGCTCGACCGTGGTCACGAGGAGCTGGCAGAGGCGTTCGCAGTCGGCCTCGCCGGCGGCCTCGACCATGACGCGGATCAGCGGCTCGGTGCCCGACGAGCGCAGGACGACACGGCCGTCGCGGCCGAGCTCCGCCTCGATCGCGCGGACGACCTCCCACACCGCGTCCGCGTCCTTCAGACGTGTCCGGTCGGCGCGGACCGAGACCAGCCGCTGCGGGAACTTCGTCACCAGGCGCGCGGCGTCGGCGAGGCCCTCGCCGGCGTGCGCGAGCGCGGCCAGCAGCAGCGCCGCCGTCAGCATCCCGTCGCCGGTGGTGGAGTGCGCGAGCGCGATCACGTGGCCGGACTGCTCGCCGCCGAGCTCGGCGCCGTCGCGGCGCATGGCCTCGAGCACGTAGCGGTCGCCGACGTCGGTCACCACCGTCGTGCACCCCATGGTCTCGAGCGCGCGCTGCAGGCCCAGGTTGGCCATCGACGTGAGCACGACCCGACGTCCGGGCAGATCGCTCGTGGCGAGCAGGTCGCGGGCCAGGATCGCGAGGATGTGGTCGCCGTCGACCGTGCTGCCGTTCGCGTCCACGCAGAGCAGCCGGTCGGCGTCACCATCGAACGCGAGCCCGAGGTCGTAGCCGCCCGACGCGACCTTCGCCGCGACGTGCTCGAGGTGCGTCGAGCCGCAGCGAACGTTGATGTTGACGCCGTTCGGCGCGGCGCCGATGAGGTCGTGGCGGACGCCGAGCCGATCGAGCAGGCGTCCGGCAAGGGCGGACGCGGCCCCGTTGGCGCAGTCCACGGCCACGCGCAAACCCGAGAGGTCGCGGTCGACCACCGACGCGACGTAGCCGACGTAGGCCTCGGCCCCGTCGGAGATCTCCTCGCTGGTGCCGACGCCGTAGCCGGTGGGCGGGTCGAACGCCTCGCTCAGCAACGCCTCGACGCGGTGCTCCTCGGTATCGGTCAGCTTGAAGCCGTCGCCGCCGAAGAACTTGATCCCGTTGTCGGGATACGGATTGTGGCTGGCCGAGATGACCGCGCCCAGATCGGCCGTGCGGTCGCGGACGAGCCACGCCACCGCCGGGGTCGGGATGACGCCGGCCCGCAGCGCGACGCCGCCCGCGGACGCGACGCCGGCGCACAGCGCGTCCTCGAGCATCGGTCCCGACCGGCGCGTATCGCGACCGACGACGACGCGCGGCCGGTCCACCCCGCGCTCGGTCGCGAGCCGGACCACGGCGCGGCCGAGCGACAGTGCGAGATCGGGCGTGAGGTCGTCGTTCGCGAGTCCGCGAACACCGTCCGTCCCGAAGAAGTGTCGAGCCAAGCGCGGGCCTGACGGCCTAGCGCTTCGAGAACTGCGGGCGGCGACGTGCCTTCTTGAAGCCGGCCTTCTTGCGCTCGACCTCACGTGCATCGCGCGTCAGGAAGCCCGCCTTCTTGAGCTCTCCGCGGAGGGCAGGATCGGCCTCGCAGAGCGCCCGGGCGATGCCGTGGCGCAGCGCGCCGGCCTGTCCTGTGACGCCGCCGCCGTGCAGGCGGACGATCACGTCGAAGTGCTCGTTCTGGCCCGAGAGCACCAGGGACGAGAGCGCCAGCATGCGGTCGGACGACCGCGGGAAGTATTCCTCGATGGTGCGGCCGTTGCACGTGACCGTGCCCTGGCCTGGCGTCAGGCGAACGCGCGCGACGGACGTCTTGCGCTTGCCGGTGCCCTGGTAGACAGCCTTATCCTCAGCCATCGTCTAGATCCTTCCTGCAATCACGGGAGCGCCGTCGGCTGCTGCGCGTCGTGCGGATGCGCGGTTCCGGCGTACACCTTGAGCTTGCGGAGCTGCGCGCGGCCGATGCGGTTCTTCGGCAGCATGCCGCGAACGGCGTGCCGGATGACCTCTTCGGGCCGGCGAGCGAGCTGCTCGGCAAGCGTTCGCTGCTTGATGCCGCCCGGATAGCCGGAGTGGCGGTAGTAGATCTTCTGCTCGAGCTTGTTGCCCGTTACGCGGATGCGCTCGCAGTTGACGACGATCACGAAGTCGCCCGTGTCGACGTGCGGCGCGTACTGCGGCTTGCGCTTGCCCCGCAGCGTGTCGGCGATGCGGGTCGCAAGGCGACCCAGCGTCTCGCCGTCGGCGTCGACGACGTACCAGGAGCGATCGATCTCGCCGGGCTTGGGGTTATAGGTCTTCTGCGGCAACGGCGATCCGTCGGAGTGGTTGGGCAGGGCCCTCGAAAGGGGCGCGAGCGCAGCGCAAATACCGGACCGCGCTGCGGCAACGGCCGGACTATAGCAGGGTGCCCTGGCGCCAGATGCCGGTGCCGAGGGCGCTCGTGACGGCGACGGAGCAGGCCTGCGCCGCGATCCGCGCCCGCTCCGGTTCCATGCCGGCACGGGCCTCGGCCCCCGCGCCCGAACAGTAGACTGGCCACGTGGATTGCATCTTCTGCAAGATCGTCGCGGGCCAGCTGCCGGCGACGATCGTACGCTCCGACGAGCGGACGATCGCCTTCATGGACATCTCGCCCGCGACGCGCGGCCACTGCCTCGTGATCCCGCGTGCGCACGCCGCCGACCTGACCGAGGTCCCGCCGGAGGATCTGGCCGCGTGCAGTCTCGCGGCGCAGGACCTGGCGCGTCGCGCGCTGGACGGGCTCGAGGCCGATGGCGTCAACCTGATCAACTCGTGCCGCCCGGCCGCGTGGCAGACCGTCTTTCACTTCCACCTGCACGTGATCCCGCGCTACGCCGGCGACCCGCTCGTGCTGCCGTGGACGCCGACGCCGGCCGACCCGGCCGAGCTGGCGGCCGCGGCGGCCGTCTTGCGGGACTAGCCTATTCCCACTCGATCGTGCCGGGCGGCTTCGACGTGATGTCGAGCGTCACCCGGTTGACGCCCTGCACCTCGTTGATGATGCGGCTCGAGATGCGCTCCAGCAGGTCGTACGGCAGGCGGGCCCAGTCGGCGGTCATCGCGTCGTCGGAGGTGACGGCGCGCAGCACCACCGGGTAGGCGTAGGTGCGGGAGTCGCCCATCACGCCGACCGACTTGATGGCCGGCAGCACCGCGAAGCTCTGCCACAGCTCGCCGTACAGGCCGGCGCTGCGAATCTCCTCCTGCAGCACGGCGTCGGCGTGGCGGAGGATCGCGAGGCGTTCCTCGGTGACGTCCCCGATGATGCGGATCGCGAGCCCCGGCCCCGGGAACGGCTGGCGCCAGACCATCCGCTCGGGCATGCCGAGCTCCTCGCCGACGCGCCGCACCTCGTCCTTGAAGAGCAGCCGCAGCGGCTCGACGAGCTCCATGTCCATGTCGTCCGGAAGGCCGCCGACGTTGTGGTGCGACTTGATCTTCGCGGCGGTCTTCGACCCCGACTCGATCACGTCGGAGTAGAGCGTGCCCTGCACCAGGAAGTGGACGCCGTCGAGCTTCGTGGCCTCGTCCTCGAACACGCGGATGAACGTCTCGCCGATGATCTTGCGCTTCGTCTCGGGATCGGTCACGCCCGCCAGCAGCGTCAGGAACCGTTCCTGCGCCTGCACGTGGACGAGCGGCACCTCGAGGTGCCCGCCGAACGTCTCGACGACCTGCTCGGCCTCTCCCTCGCGGAGCAGACCGTGGTCGACGAAGACACATGTCAGCTGGTCGCCGACCGCCTTGTGGACGATCAGCGCGGCGACGGCCGAGTCGACCCCGCCGGACAGCGCGCAGATGACCCGCTCGGAACCGACCTGCTGGCGGATGCGCGCCACCTGCTCCTCGATCACGTGCGTGGCCGTCCAGGTGGCCGGCGCCTCGCAGCCGCGGTAGAGGAAGTTCTTCAGGATGTCCTGGCCCGCAGGCGTGTGGACGACCTCGGGATGGAACTGCACGGCGTACAGCCCGCGCTCGGCCGACTCCATCGCGGCGATCGGCGCGTTGCCGGACGATGCGGTGACGCGGAAGCCGGCCGGGACGCCGACCACGGAGTCGTTGTGGCTCATCCAGCAGCTCTGCTCGACGGCCAGCTCGCGGAACAGGACCGCATCGGGCTGCGTCTCGAGCGGGGCCTTGCCGAACTCGGCCTTGCCGGTCCGCCCCACCTCGCCGCCCAGCGCGAGCGCCATCGCCTGCATGCCGTAGCAGATGCCGAGCACCGGGATCCCGAGCGACAGCACGCCCGGATCGAGCGCCGGGGCGCCGGGCTCGTAGACCGAGGAGGGGCCGCCGGAGAGGATGATGCCGAGCGGCTCGCGGGCCGTGATCTCGGCCAGCGGCGTGTCGTGGGCGATCAGCTCGGAGTACACGCGGCACTCGCGCACGCGCCGCGCGATCAGGTGGGCGTACTGCCCGCCGAAGTCGAGCACGAGCACCGGCCGCTGGTGCTCGAGCGGGCCGGCCTCGATCGGGACCTCCGCCACGCGCGACTCGTTGTCCGGCCAGAAGCTCGACATCAGCGGCTCATCCCGATGCCCTGCTCGTTCTGGAGCTTCTTCCCCTCGGTCTGCAGGGCCGGGGCGAACATGATCTCGGCCTTCTGGAACTCGTGGATGGTCTCGTACCCGCAGGTCGCCATCGAGGTGCGGAGCGCGCCCATCAGGTTGAGCGTCCCGTCGTTCTCGCGGGCCGGCCCGAGCACGACCTCCTCGAGCGTCGCGACCTGGTTGGTCTTGACGCGGGCGCCGCGGGGGAGCGTCGGGTGGAACGTGGCCATGCCCCAGTGGTAGCCGTGGCCGGGCGCCTCGTGGGCGCGGGCCAGCGGCGAGCCGACCATGACGGCGTCGGCGCCGCAGGCAATGGCCTTGGCGATGTCGCCGCCGGTGCGCATCCCGCCGTCGGCGATCACGTTGCAGTACTGGCCGGTCTCGATCAGGTGCTGGATGCGGGCTGCGGCCGCGTCGGCGATGGCGGTGGCCTGCGGGACGCCGACGCCGAGCACGCCGCGGGTGGTGCACGCCGCGCCCGGCCCGACCCCGACCAGCACGCCGGCCGCGCCGGTGCGCATCAGGTGCAGCGCCGTCTGGTAGCTGGCACAGCCACCCACGATCACCGGCACCGGCAGCGCGGCGATGAACTCCTTCAGGTTGAGCGGCTCGACCACCGTCGAGACGTGCTCGGCGGAGACGACCGTGCCCTGGATGACGAGGATGTCGAGGCCGGCATCGAGCACCGCCTCGTAGTTCTGGCGGACACGCTGCGGCGTCAGCGAGGCGGCGGCGAGCACGCCGGCCGCCTTGATCTCGCGCACCCGCTGGGCCATCAGATCGGGCTTGATGGGCTCCTGGTAGATCTCCTGCATCCGCCGGGTGGCCTCGCCCTTCTCGAGCGACGCGATCTCTTCGAGCTGCTTGCCCGCGTCGTCGTAGCGCCCCCAGATGCCCTCCAGGTTGAGCACGCCGATGCCGCCCATGCGACCGAGCGCGATCGCCGTGGCCGGCGACACCACGCCGTCCATGGCCGAGGCGAGCAGCGGCAGCTCGACCAGGTACGGCCCGAGCTTCCATCCGATGTCGACGTCCTCGGCGTCGCGTGTGCGCCGCGAGGGCACGATCGCGATGTCGTCGAAGCCGTATGCCCGCCGAGCCTTCTTGCCGCGCCCGATCTCGATCTCCACGCCTGCGTCACCATCCCGCGTCTCCGCCGCATCTGCCGGCGATGAAGGAACGGACGGCTGGGCGGCGAAAGTCGTTTGCTTTCGAGGATCCTAGCGACGGTGGCGGACGGCCAGCGCAGGCGTCGGGCCCGCGCCCGCTCAGACGGCCGAGCCGGTCAGCTCGGTTACCCGAGATAGGGCCGCAAACCGCGTCGCGTCACGGGGATCGAAGCGCCCGGCGCCAACCGATCGCGTGTTCGCAGTGCCGCATCCCACGGCCTGCCGGAGGCACTCCTCGATCGGCCGGTTGCGCACCCGCGCGGCCAGGAATCCGGCCAGCAGCGCGTCGCCCGAGCCGACCGTCGAGACCGGCTCGACGGGGTCGACGTCGACCTGGAAGCGGCGCGTCTTGTGTCCCTCGCGGACGAGCGCGTGGACGCCGTTCTCGCGCGTGATGAGCACGTTGCGCGGGCCCATCTCGGCGAGCTCGTCGAGCGCCAGTGCGAAGTCGGCGTCGGTGGAGAACTCGTGCCCCACCATCTCCTCGGCCTCGGCCTGGTTGGGCGCGACCCAGTCGGGCGACGCGACACAGGCCTGCCGGAGCGGGTCGCCCTCGGAGTCGACGATCACCTCGACGTCGCGGCGCCGCAGGTCGCGGACGGTGTGGGCGTACCAGTCGGGATCGACCCGGCGCGGCAGCGATCCGGCCAGCACGATCGCCGTCGCGCTGGCGGCCAGGTACCGCAGCTTCTCGGACAGCACGGCCAGCTCGGACGGCTCCACCTCGGGGCCGTACTCGAAGATCTGGGTCTGCCGGCCGATGGTCGGATCGGTCACGACGGTGGTCATGCGCGACTCGTCGGCAATCCGGACGAAGTCGTTCAGGATGCCCTCGCGCATCAGGTCCTCGACGATCAGCGTGCCGTTGCGGCCGCCCGCGAGACCGCACGCGACGACCGGCTCGCCGAGCCGCTTCAAGGCGCGTGCGACGTTGATGCCCTTGCCGCCGGCCAGGGACTCTCCGCGCTGGCACCGATGACGCTGGCCGAGCTGGAAGTTCGCGACGTTCAGCGTCTTGTCGATCGCCGCGTTGGGGGTGACGGTGACGATCACCACGGGTGAGGGTAGCGGACGATCACAGCCCGAAGGGGTCCAGGAGATGCGAGAGCCGGTCGAACAGTCCCGGCGCCGCGACGCTGCGGGCCGCGACGAGCGGCGACGTCGCCACCGCCTTGTCGCCGACCAGGACGTCGACCGCGCCGACCGCCTGGCCCTGCGCCAGCGGCAGCTTCGCGGGTGTGAGCCGGTACCGGAGCCGCACCCGCTCGCCGGGCCGGACGGTGAGTCGCAGCGTCTTCGCCACGCGGGCGTCGACCGAGCCGCCGTACGGCAGGCTCACCTGTCCGCCAACCGTGCCGGCGCGCACCGCGACGACGGCGTGCAGCTGCGAGAAGCCCCAGTCCAGCAGCCGGCCGATCGCCCGGTCGCGGCTGGCCTGGTCGGCGGCACCCAGCCCGACCACGAAGACCCGCCGGTTGCCGCGCCGCGCGGTGGCGGCGAGGCACCAGCCGGCATCTCCCGTGTGCCCCGTCTTCACGCCGTCCGCGCCGGCGTAGGCCCCGAGCATCGTGTTGGCGGCGTTCAGCCGGAGGCCGTCGATGACGGCCGAGCGGAGGCGCGCGATCGGCCGCAGACGCGCGTCGTCCATCAGCAGGCGGGCGAGGATCAGCTGGTCGGCGGCCGTCGAGTGCTGGCCGGCGGCATCGAGGCCGTACGGCGCCTTGTAGACCGTGTCGCGCATGCCGAGCTGTCTCGCGGTGCGGTTCATGCGGCGGACGAACGCCTGCTCCGACCCGTCGATGCCGATCGCCAGCGTCTCGGCCGCGTCGTTGGCGCTCGGCACCATCAGCCCCTCGAGCAGGTCGCGGCCCGACACGCTGCGGCCGGCGCGCAGCCCGGCGGTCGATTCACCGATGCGCGTGGCGGCCGCCGGCACGGTGTACGACTTCGACAGCGCACCCGCCTCGAGCGCAAGGTACGCGGTCATCATCTTCGTGATGCTCGCGATCGCCCGCTGCTCGTCCGGTCGCCGCTCGGCCAGGATCTTGCCGTCGCTGCCGTCGGCGATCACGTAGCTCGCGAGGGCGACATCGGGTGGCTCCGCCGCCCGCGCCGCCGGGATGGCGCCCACGAGCAGCGCCATGATCACGAGCGTCCGCCGCACACCGCGAAGGCTATCCGACGGCCTCCGCACGCCATCCGCCGCCCGGTGGCCAATCGCCGCCGCCGTATACTCCCCGGCGTGGCTCGCAGCACTGCCGGAGCGCTGGAGACGACTGGCGCCTGGCTTCGCCGCGCCGGGCGGATCATGGCGTCCAACCAGCGCCTGCTGTTCTTCCCGATCGCCCTGCAGGTCTGCAGCGCGTTGCTGACGGTGCCGATCACGCTCGCGGCGCACGACACGATCACGTTCGACGTCTTCGCCCTCGACGTGGCCGACGACCGCCGGGTGCTCGACCTGGTCGGCGACTCGTCGACCTCCGCCACCACCTACGTCGTGATCGTGGCGGTGCTCGTCCTCTCGGCCGCGCTGGTGGCGTGGCTGGGCGGCGCGTTCATCCGGTCGGTCAGCGACGGCGCGCTGCGCTGGTGGCCGGGCAGGCCGGCCTTCGCGCTGCTGTTCGTCATCTACCTCGTCACGAGCGGGCTGGTGTTCGGGCTCGGCCTGCTGGCGGTCAACGACTTCGCGCTGCCGGCGCTGTTCGGCGGGCTGGCGGTGGCCGCGGTGTTCGGCTTCTCGGACTACGCGGTCGTGTTCGAGGACCGCTCCGTCGCCGGCGCGATCCGCCGCAGCCTGCGCATCTGGCGCCGGCGGTGGCGCGAGGCGTTCCTGACGTGGATCACGTTCCTGCTCGTGTCCGACATCGTCTTCTCGGCGTTCGTGGGCACGATGGAGGACTCCGACGGCATCTTCCCCGGCTTTCTCGGCGCCCTGCTGCTGGTGCTGGCGCTGCTCGCCTACGCCAGCGACTGTCTGCTGATCGCGCTGCTGCTCGAGACGCCGGACGACGCGCCTACTGGACCCGGATCCGCGCACCGGGAGTGAGCTTCAGCGGGTCGACGTTCGGGTTCAGCTCCGTGAGCGCGTCGACCGTCGTCTTGAAGTTCTCGGCAATCGACGAGAACGACTCGCCGTTCTTGACCCGATGGAACTTCTTCGCCACCGGGCCCGTGGCCGTGGTCGCCGCGGCCGTCGTCGCCGCGGCCGCCGTGGCCGGACGCTCGCCCGCCTCCTTGCGGCGCGCATCGAGCGTGTCGGTCACAACCGACACGACGATGATCACCGCCACCAGCAGGGCCGCCGGAGCCACGAACGTCCACGCCGAGAAGCGCCGGTAGGACCGGCGGCGCGTCGCGGCGCGGCTGGTGTCACGCAAACGCATGTCGCACCACATTCCACGTCGCGGTGCGATGCTCCTGCGCCGCGGCCGCCACCAGCTGCCGGAAATCACCACCCGCGCCACGCCAGGGCTCGATCACCGAGCGCGCCGCCACCACCAGCCCGGCGGCGGGGTGCGGCGTGAAGGCGGGGGCCGCATCCTCGATGCGGCCGCCCTGCGCGCCGAGGCCGGGAATCAGCAGCGGCGCCGTCGGCATCAGGGCACGCGCCCGCAGCAGTGCGTCGGGCTGCGTGAGGCCGATCACGGCACCGACCGACGACAGGCCCGAGCTGCCAATCCTGCCGGCTGAGAGACCGTCGACCAGACGCGCCGAGGCTTCCCAGACGGCGCCGTCCGGCGTCGTCAGGGCCTGCAGGTCGGCCGATCCGGGGTTCGAGGTGCGCACCAGGACATAGATTCCCCCGCCGGCCCGATCGCAAGCCACGGCGAACGGATCGAGCGAGTCGCCGCCGAGATACGGGTTCACGGTGAGCGCGTCGGCGAGCGGCTGCTCGTCACCGGGCCGCGGCTCGAGCCACGCGGCGGCGTACGCCGCCGCCGTGGAGGCGATGTCGCCGCGCTTGGCGTCGGCTATCACGGGCACGCCCAGCTCGGTGGCCGCCGCGCAAACCCGCTCCAACGCGGTCAGGCCGTACCCCCCGAGGGCCTCGAAGAACGCGACCTGGGGCTTGATCGCCGCCGCGTGCGGCGCCACCGCCTCGACCAGTCCGACGCAGTAGCGCTCCATCGCCCGGGCCTGGCCGGAGCGGTCCTCGCGGAGGCCGCGGTGACACTCCGGCGGAAACGGCGGCCGCGGATCGATGCCGACGCAGAGCACCGACGAGACCGCTTCGACCCGCGCAGCCAGCCGGTCGGCGAAATGGACAGGCTCCCGCATCACCGTCAGTGTAGACGCCGCATCGCGCCGCTCAGACGCGTTCCCGCGCTGCGCTGACGGCCGTCACGAGCGGCTCGCCCACACCCGCCACCGCCACGTGGGCGGACGCCGCCCGCGAGAACGCGGCCGCCACGTGCAGCGCCTCGTCGCGGCGATCGGCCGGCACGGCGTGCAGCCCCTCCGGGCCCGGCCCGGCCGCGACGGCGCGCTCGACAGCGGTCGCGACCGCCGATACCTCGAGCATCGCATCGCCGGCGCGGGGCAGCGGCCGCTGCTCGACCACGAGGCCGTACGCGACCGCGAACGCCGCCACCAGCCGCCGGTCGCGGTGCGCGCACAGCACGACGCCGTGCAGCGCCCGGGCCGCGCGCACACGTCGCAACTCGCCACCGGCCGACCGCAACGCGGCCTCGTCGTCGCGCAGGCGCGCGGCCTCCTCGAACCGCAGATCGGACGCCAGCGCGGCCCGGCGCGCGCGCAGACGACCGATCGGGACGCCGCCGCCCTGCAGCGCCACGGCCAGCGCGGTAGCGGCAGCGTCGTGCGCCTCCCGCTCGGCCGGGCCGCGGCAGGGTGCGAGGCAGCGCCCGAGGCGCCCCTCCAGGCACCCCTCCTCGACCGGATCGGCCGCGCGGCAGGAGCGCAGGCCGTACGCGAGCCGCAGCGCCCGCGCCACGTCGTCGGCCGCGCCGCGCCGGCCCACCGGTCCTGCGTAGAGCGCACCGTCCAGCCCGATCTCGCCGGCCGTCACGAGGCGCGGCAGCCGCTCGCGCTCGAGCCGCAGGAACTCGAGCTTGTCCGGACGCGCGCCCTGCCGGTTGGCGCCGGGACGCAGCGTGCCGATCAGCCGGATCTCGTCCAGACGGGCCTCGAACGGGGAGCCGGCCTCGCGGAACTCGAGACGCTCCACCGCGGGCAGCACCCGCTCGACCGGGCGGGGCGTGCCGGCGCCGCGGAAGTACGACATGGTGCGCTGCCGCAGGTCGCCCGCGGCGCCCACGTAGAGCGCCCGGTCGGAGGCGTCGCGCATGACGTAGGTGCCGGGCGTGCGCGGTGCCGCCTCGGCCAGGGCCCGCTTCGCGTGGGCGCGCCGGGCCGGCGCGACGGACATCGCCACGAGGTCGTCGATGGTCTCGGCACCCCGCTCCTGCGCCTTGCCGAGCAGCACGAGCAGGATCTCGGCCGTGGCGAGCGCGTCGGGCAGCGCGCGGTGGCAGGGCTCGGTGCTGGTGGAGAACCGGTCGGCCAGCGCGCCGAGCGAGTAGCGCGTGCGGCCCGGCACCAGCTTGCGCGCCAGAGCGACCGTGTCGAGCACGGTGCCCGCGAACCGGCGACCGCGGAGCCGCCGCAACTCGGCGTCGACGAACCCGACATCGAAGCGCGCGTTGTGCGCCACCAGGACGGCGTCGCCGGCGAAGGCCAGGAACGCCCGCAGCGCCGACGCGACGCCGACCCGGCCGGCGACGTCCTGCGCGCGGATGCCCGTGATCCGCGTGATCTCGGCCGGCAGCGGCACGCCCGGATCGACGAGCCGCTCGAACCGCTCGGTCAGCTCGTAGCCCTCGACCCGCACGGCACCGAACTCGACGATGCGGTCGGCGCCCGCGCGAAGGCCTGTCGTCTCGAGATCGAACACGCAGAACACCGCATCGCCCAGCGGGAGACGCACCGGCGACCACGCGGCCAGGGCGATCTCGCCGGCGCTCCGCCAGGCCAGCCGCGCATCGGCCCGAACGACCTCGTCGACCACCCTTCGCTGCAGATCGGCGGGCACCCGGGCGCTGCGCAGCAGCAGCTTCGCGGCGTCTGCGAGGGCGATCGGCTCCTGCGCCTCCTGCAGCGCAGCGGCGAGCCGGTCGGCGGAGTCGAGGCCCAGCTGCATACGAACACATGTTCGCATATCGTCCAGACAATGCCTGCAAACCGCATCGTTGAGCGGAAAACCGGGCCTGACTGCCGGGTATGTCCGTCCGAAACCTCTGGTAACGTCCGCGCCCGTTCCACGCCAACGACCCCGGATGGAGGCGGACTCGCGTGACGAAAGCTGAGTTCATCGACAGTGTTGCCGCCAAGGCGAACCTGACCAAGAAGGAAGCCGGCGCTGCAGTCGACGCCGTGCTCGACACCATCTCCGGCACTCTCGCCGGCGGTGGAGACGTTGCGTTCACCGGCTTCGGCAAGTTCCACGTACAGAGCCGGGCCGCTCGCACGGGCGTGAACCCACGCACGGGCGAGAAGGTCGATATCCCCGCCGGCAAGGTGCCGAAGTTCACCCCCGGCTCGTCGCTCAAGTCGAGCGTCAAGGGCAGCTGATCCACGGTGCGGGGCCGGGACCTTGGGAGGGAACCCGGCTCCGCTACCGCGGTTCGCCGGCGGTAGGCCTCAGTCGACGCGCAGGGCCGCGCGGTCGAGCAGGCGGTGCAGCGTGATGCCGTCCTCGGCCATCGCTCCCGCTCCACCCTCCTCGCGGTCGACCACGCAGATCACGGTCTCGCACGTGAGGCCCGCGTCACGGAGGGCGTGCACGGAGTCGATCGCGGCGCCGCCCGAGGTGACGACGTCCTCGACCACGACGACGCGCTCACCGGGCTCGAAGAGGCCCTCCAGGCGCTTCGTGGTGCCGTACTCCTTGGCCGCCTTGCGCACGATCACGAACGGCAGGCCGCTGCGCAGGCTGGCCGCTGCGGCCAGCGCGATGGCGCCCACCTCGGGCGCCGCGATGCGTGTTGCGGCCGGCTCGACCTCGGCGATCCGCTCGGCCAGCGCGTCGCCGATCTCGGCCAGCAGGTCGGGGCGCGTGCCGAAGCGGTACTTGTCGACGTAGAAGCGGCTGCGGCGCCCGGAGCGCAGCAGGAAGTCGCCTTCCAGCACGGCTGCCGCCCGGACGCGGGCGGCGAGGTCGGTCACGTGACGGAGACCGCGAGGATGGCGTGCGCGGCCGGCAGGATGCCCGCCGACTCGGGCGCGTCGTCCGGCAGCGACAGCATCGAGCCGTCGCCGAAGTACAGGTCGACGCGGGTCTGGTGCAGCCGGCGGCGGCGCCGCACGAGCACCGTCCCGAGCACCGACCCGGTGGCCACGGCGATCGCCGCGATCTTACCCCTCGCCATCGGATCCTCCCTCGCCGGCAGCCGCCGGCTCGGCCACGGCCGCCTCGACGGGCTCCTCGGCGATGTTGCGCAGGCACGTCTTGAGGTCGTAGAAGATCAG
>JBBQFB010000086.1:0-15349 GCA_038321545.1 Gaiellales bacterium | reverse complement strand
CTGAGCGCGCTTCGAGCGATCGGGTCGACCGGGTCGCCCCTCTCGCCCGAGGGCTTCGACTGGATCTACGAGCACATCGGCGCCGATACCTGGCTGTTCTCGACCAGCGGTGGCACGGACGTCTGCACGGCCTTCGTCGGCGGCGTTCCGCTCCTGCCGGTCTACAGAGGCGAGCTGCAGGGACGCGCCCTCGGGGCGAAGGTCGAGGCCTTCGACGAGGGCGGCGAGAGCGTCGTGGGGGAGGTCGGCGAGCTCGTGATCACCGCGCCGATGCCCTCGATGCCGGTCGCCTTCTGGAACGACCCGGACGGGCAGCGGCTGCGCGACGCGTACTTCTCGATGTTCCCCGGCGTGTGGCGCCATGGGGACTGGATTCGCATCACGGCGCGCGGGACGGCGATCATCTACGGGCGGTCCGACTCGACGATCAACCGCGGCGGTGTGCGGATGGGCACGTCGGAGATCTACGCCGCGGTGCTCGGCGAGCCGCGGAACGGTCGCACGCTCGCGAACCTCCGCGGGATCGGATCGACTGGATCGCCGCTCTCACCGGAGGGCTTCACCTGGATCTACGAGCACCTCGGCGACCACACCTGGCTGTTCTCGACGTCGGGCGGCACCGACGTCTGCTCGGCGTTCGTGGGCGGCATCCCCACCGTGCCCGTCAGGCGGGGCGAGATCCAGGTGCGACACCTCGGCGCCGCCGTCGAAGCCTTCGATGAGCAGGGCCGCAGCGTGGTCGACGAGGTCGGCGAGCTGGTGCTGACTGCCCCGCTGCCGTCGTTCCCGGTCGGCTTCTGGAACGACCCCGGCGACGTGCGCTACCACGACACGTACTTCTCGATGTTCCCCGGCGTGTGGCGGCATGGCGACTGGATCCGCATCACGGCCGGCGGCTCGTGCGTGATTTACGGCCGCAGCGACTCGACGATCAACCGCGGCGGCGTCCGGATGGGCACTGCCGAGCTGTACCGTGCGGCGCTCGTCGTCGACGCCGTCGTCGACGCGCTCGCGGTGGACATCCCCGACCGCGACGGCACCGGCAACTCGTGGTTGGCGCTCTTCGTGGTACTGGCCGAGGGCACCGAGTTGTCGCCCGAGACCGTCGCGGAGATCCGTCGGCAGATCCGCACCGCATGCTCGCCGCGGCATGTGCCGGACGAGATCATCCACGTCGCGGCCGTCCCGCGCACGCTGTCCGGCAAGGTGCTCGAGGTGCCGATCAAGAAGATCCTGATGGGTGACGACCCGACCATCGCCGCCAGCCGCGAGTCGCTCGCGAACCCCGAGGCCTACGACTGGTTCATCGCGTTCGCGCGCGAGCGGGCGCAGCGGGCCTCGGACTAGCCGGCGCGTTCGAACAGCGCGGCCTGGCCCTGCCCGACGCCGATGCACAGCGTCGCGAGCCCGACCCGGCCCTCGCGCCGGCGCAGCTCGTGCAGCAACGAGACCACGAGCCGCGCGCCACTCATGCCGAGCGGGTGGCCGATCGCGATCGCGCCGCCGTTCACGTTGACGCGCTCCGGGTCGATGCCGAGCTCGCGGACGACGGCCAGCGACTGGGACGCGAACGCCTCGTTCAGCTCGACCAGATCGACTTCGCCGATCGCGACGCCGGCGCGCGCCAGCAGCTTTGTGACAGCGGGGATCGGCCCGACGCCCATCACGCCCGGATCAACGCCGGCTGACGCCGAGCCGCGGAACACGCCCAGCGGCTCGATGCCGAGGTCGCGGGCCCGCTCCTCGCTGGCGATCACGAGCGCGGCTGCGCCATCGTTGATGCCGCTCGAGTTGCCCGCGGTGACGGTGCCGCCGGCGCGGAACGCGGGCTTCAGCGTGGCCAGCTTCTCGGCTGAGGTCTCCGGCCGCGGGTGCTCGTCGCGCTCGACGCCGGCGACCGGCACCAGCTCGTCGGCGAACCGGCCCGCAGCGTCGGCCGCCGCCCAGCGCTGCTGCGAGCGCAGCGCGAACGCATCCTGGTCCTCCCGCGAGACGCCCCACCGCTCGGCCACGTTCTCACCCGTCTCGCCCATCGCCTCGGTCGAGTACCTCGCGGCGTAGGCCGGGTTCACGAACCGCCAGCCGAGCGTGGTGTCGTGCATCGTCCGGTCGCCGCGCTGGAACGGCTTGGCCGGCTTCGCGGTCACCAGCGGGGCCCGCGTCATCGACTCGACACCGCCGGCGACGAACAGGTCGCCGTCGCCGGCTATGACCGCGTGGCAGGCGCCCACCACGGCGCTCAGACCCGAGGCGCAGAGCCGGTTCACGGTCACGCCGCCGACGTTGTCGGGCAGCCCGGCGAGGAGCGCCGCGAACCGCGCCACGTTGCGGTTGTCCTCGCCGGCCTGGTTGGCGCAGCCGAGCCAGACGTCCTCGATGTCTCCGGCCGGCACACCGCTGCGCTCGACCGCCGCGGCGATGGCCGCAGCGGCCAGATCATCGGTACGGACGCCGCTCAGCCCGCCGCCGTAGCGGCCGACGGGTGTCCTGACGGCGGAGAGGATGACGGCTCGCGGCATGGGTCGGAGTATGCCGCAGCGGCTTGCCATACTGACCGTCATGACCGGCGCCGAGATCACCTCCGGCCGCCTCCACCACCAGCTGTTGGCCGGCGCCGCGCCCAGCTCACCCGGCGACGTCGTGCGGTCGCTGCTCGCGATGCAGGGCCAGGACTACCTCGCGTCGCTGTGGGCCGTCGCGGTGCGCACGCCGGCGGCGACCGAGCGCGATGTCGAGGACGCCTTTCTCCGCCGCGAGCTGGTGCGAACGTGGCCGATGCGCGGGACGCTGCACGTGGTGGCGGCCGAGGACGCACGCTGGATGACCGAGCTGCTGGCGCCGAAGGTGATCCGCGGGCAGGCGAGGCGGTACCGCGAGCTGGGCCTCGACGAGGAGGTGCTCGCCCGTTGCCGCGCGGCGCTCGAGGGGGCGCTGGAGGGCGATCGCCGGCTCACCCGGCCCGCCGCCAACACGCTACTCGACGGGATCGGCGTCCCGGCCGGCCAGGCCCGCAACCACGTGTTCGGCTACCTCGCGATGCGGTGCGTGCTGGTCGGCGCCGCCCGCGAGGGCAAGCAGCCGACGTTCGCGCTGCTCGACGAGTGGGCGCCGTCAGCGCGCAGCCTGCCGCGCGAGGAGTCGCTCGCCGAGCTGGCGCGCCGCTACTTCGAGAGCCACGGTCCGGCCACCGAGCGCGACCTTATGTGGTGGTCCGGCCTGACGCTGACGGAGGTCAGGGCGGCCGTCGCCCTGGTCGCCGCCGAGCTCGAGACGACGACCATCGCCGGCGTGACGTACTGGAGCGGGCCGGGCGAGGTTGCGCCGGTCGCCCGCACCGCGCTCCACCTGCTGCCGAGCTTCGACGAGTACCTGCTCGGCTACCGCGACCGCAGCGCGGCGCTCGACCCGGCCCACGCAACCGGCGTCAACCCGGGCGGCAACGGCGTGTTCAACCCGCTGGTCGTGATCGGCGGCCGTGTCCGCGGCACCTGGAAGCGCACGATCCGGAAGAACGTCGTCGAGATCGTCGCGACGCCGTTCGCCACGTTCACCGAGCGTGAGCAGCAGGCGATCGCCACCGAGACGGAGCGCTACGGCGCGTTCCTCGGGGCCCCGGTCGCGGTCACCTCGGGCTAGGGCGCGAGCACGCCCTGCGCGTCGACCGTCCCGAGCCACCGCCGGTACGCGATCGAGGCCAGGTCAGGCACCTTGATGTGCAGCTCCTCCTTGAGGCTGGCCGGAATCTCCTCGGGGCGGATGCTCTCCACCACCCTGCGATCCTGCTCGAGGACGTAGAGGTAGTTCGCGACGAAGTCGGGATCCTCGCTGGCATAGTTGCGGTGCACGATCCGAAAGACGTTCGTCCTGGCGGCCTCGGTGGGCGAGGCCGCGACCGTGACGACGGTCACGCGCTCCTCGTCCTCGAGGATCCGGATGTGCATCACGAACGGATACCAGTGGTAGTACTCGTAGCTGACGCGGGTCTCGAACGATCCGTCGACGCTCCGGTAGAACTGGTCGTCAACGCGGTAGTGCTGGCCCCACTCCGTCTCGTGCAGCACGTACGGCTCCTGCTGCGGGAAGGCCGGGTCGGCCAGGATGTTGGCGTGGACGAACGGGAAGTGCGAGACGTCCATCGAGTTCTCGGTCGACCGGCCCGCCGACGTCTCCCACGAGAGCACCGAGAAGACCTCGCCGGTGTACGCCGGGTCCTCGTGCTCGTTCTGCGGGAACCCGGGAATCGGCGCCACGGGGTCTTCCAGCGCGACCCAGACGAGGCCGTAGCGGTCCTCCGCGTGGTAGGCGACCGCGTGCGCCCGGGCCGGAATCGTGCTGCCCTCGGCCAGCGACGGGATGCGCACGCAAGCGCCGCTGCGGTCGTACTGCCAGCCGTGGTACGGGCACACGATGCACCCGTCGCGCACCCAACCGAGCGACAACGCGGCCCCGCGGTGGACGCACAGGTCCTTGAACACGGACACGCCGTCGGCGGTGCGGAACGCGACGAGTTTCTCGCCGAGCAGCGTGAACTGCTGCGGCTGGTCGGTCACGAGGCTCGACTCGGCGATCGGGTGCCAGTACTGCGACAGCCGCGTCGTCGCCGTGGGCGCCTCGATGGGCCGCTCGCGAACGCTCCCCTCCATCTGCCCCTCCGTCGTCGCTGGGCGCCGCGCCGGGCGCCCACCGGAAGTATGCGCCAGGCGACGCCGCAACCCGGCTGGCCCGCGCGTTCCGACGCAGCTAGGAGCGTGCGGCGAGGTCGCCGCTCAGCTCGCCCAGCTTGAGCACGGTGCGCCAGTTGCGCGCCGTCCCGACGCCGCGGATCAGCGGCAGCGCCGGCGGCAGCTTGGCGCGACCCATGCCGTCCGGCAGGTGGAGGTAGACCTCGCGTCCGACGACGCTGAACTCCTCCGGCGCGAACCGCGCCGCGTTGAACCTCTTGACGGCATCGGGTGCTGGCGGCTTCGCCAGGAAGGCCACGTGGAGCTGCGTCGGCTCGACGCCCGGGTAGGGGTTCGCGGCGACGACTCCCTCCCACGCCGCAGCCGTGCGGAGGATCACCGGCACGTTGAAACCGGTCGCCGCCAGGATGCGGCCCTCGATCTCGGCGGCCAGCTCGTCGCCGTCCCCCGCCGCGTGCGCGAACATGACGTTCCCGCTCTGGATGTAGGAGGCGACGTCCTCACCGCCGGCCTCCGCGAACAGGTCGCGGAGGTCGGCCATGTGGATCTTGCGGTTGCCGCCGACGTTGATGCCGCGCAGCAGGGCGATGTAGGTCGTCATCACGACCGGATTGTCACGCTCGGGGTACGAGGACCGGGGTCTCGGCGCGGGCGCGGCGCGCCTCGAAGCGCGCAACGCGACCGCCACGGGCGACCGTGCGCTCGACGCCGGTGTAGAACGGGTGGCACTCCCCGCAGACGTCGACCGAGAGGCCGGAGCGGGTCGATCGCACCTGGTGCTGTGCGCCGCAACCGGCGCAGGCGATCGTGGTCATGTCGTAACGGGGATGGATGTCAGCTCGCACGGGGATTCCTTCGGGAGGCGGCGACTCTGCCGCACTCGTGAGAACGCGTCTCACCGGTCGGATCTTCCCGCCGTCACGGCTCGGCCGGTGGTGCTCCGGCGAGGTTGGCGATGTTCGAGACCGGCGCCGAGACCGTCAGCTTCGCGCCCTTCGGGTCGCCCACGAAGAGACCCTCGAACGTCGCGGAGGCACCGGGCGCGAGCCCCTTCACGATCGACGTCCCGGCCGCTACGACGTCGTCACCGCGACGTGCCACCACCTGCACGATCACCTGCTCCTGGGTCACGTCGGTGCCGTTCGTGACCGTTCCGTTGAACGACGGCCCATAGTCGGGGTCCTCGACGTACTCGGCGGTCGCCTCGAGCGCCGGCGCCGGCGTCGGAACCGTGATCGGCGTCCCGCCCAACGTCACCTCTGCCTTCACCGGCGTTGCGGTCGGTGCGAGCAGGTCGTTGACGTAGAAGCTCGTCCCGCCGGCCGGCACGAACGGCACGTGGACGAACACGGGGTCGGCGCCCTCGACGTTCGTCTCGGCCACGACGGCGCCGGTCGCGTCGAGCAGTCGCACGTCGATCGGCGCCCACAGCAGCCCCTGCGTCTTGTCCAGCGACGTCAGCTCGATGACCACCGCAGCGGTGTCGTCCGCCCCGGTCAGCACCTTCACGACCTTCGCCGAGACGGCCTTGTTGGCCGAGATCTCCAGCTTCGTCGCGGAGACAGCCGCCTCTTGCGCACGCTCGCGGCGCGCCGCCTTGTCGAACGTCGACTCGCAGGCGGTGCCGCATAGGGCCACGACGACGGCCGCGGCTCCCGCGAGCCGTCGCTTCATCCGAAGACGCCGGACACGTAGTCGCGCGTCGCGGCCTGCTGCGGGCTCTCGAACACCTGCGCCGTCGGGCCGCGCTCGACCAGGTCGCCGTTCAGGAAGAACGCCGTCTGGTCCGACACGCGCCGGGCCTGCTGCATGTTGTGCGTCACGATCACGACGGTCACCTCGCCGCGGAGGGTGCGGATCAGCTCCTCGATGCGTGCCGTCGAGCGCGGGTCGAGCGCCGAGCACGGCTCGTCCATCAAGATCACCTCCGGCTGAGCCGCGAGGCTGCGTGCGATGCACAGCCGCTGCTGCTGGCCGCCGGACAACGACAGCGCGGAGCGGCCGAGCGAGTCGCGCACCTCGTCCCACAGGCCGGCACGCCGCAGCGCCTCCTCGACGGGCTGCTCGAGCGCTGAGCGGCGTGGCCGCCGGCGGGCCTGCTCGCGCACGGCGAAGGCGACGTTCTCGAAGATGGACATCGGGAACGGGTTCGGCTGCTGGAAGACCATCCCGACCCGGCGGCGGAGGAGGTTGGAGTCCATCGCCGGCGCGTAGACATCGTCGCCGTCGAGGCGGATCACGCCCGTGTGACGCGCGGTCGGCGCCAGCTCCAGCAGCCGGTTGAGCGAGCGCAGCAGCGTCGTCTTGCCACAACCGGACGGACCGATCAACGCGAGGACGTCGTTGCGCGCAACGTCGAACGACACCTCGTTCAGCACCTGCTTCTTCGCGTACGCGACGGTCCACGCGTCGATCTCCATGACTGCGCCGGCGGTCGGACGCACCTCGGCCGCCGGCGTGCTCGCCACGTCTACCTCCACGAGCCCGTCCCCCTCCGTCGCCCCGCCAGGCGGACGATGAAATTCACGACCAGGATCAGCACCATCAGCACGAACGCCGCGCCGTAGGCCTTGCCCGCCGTGTTGCCCTCGCCCGCGGGCGATGCGTAGTAGATGTAGGTCGTCAGCGTCGAACCGGGGCCCTGCAGCGTCCCGGTCGCCGAGTCCGGCTTCCACCAGCCGGCCGCGAACGGCGCCAGCACGGTGCCGCCCAGCAAGAGGACGGCGATCGCCGTGTCGCCCACGATCCGGCCGATGCCGAGGATCACCCCGGTCACGATTCCCGGCCGCGCCCCGGGCAGGACGACGCGGCGCAGCGTCGCCACGCGGCCCTTGCCCAGCGCGTACGACGCCTCGCGCTGCTGGGCCGGCACCGCCAGGATCGCGCTCTCCGTCGCCCGGACCACGGGCGGGTAGGCGATCAGCGACAGGATCAGCGAGGCGCAGAGGAACGACGTGCCGGTCGCGAGCCCCGAGCTCTCGACACGCTCGGACAGGAACAGGAAGGCCGGGTTGGCGAACACGGCGACGCCGAACAGCGCGAACACGATCGACGGGACGCCGAAGATCATGTCGACGCCGGTGTCGGCGAGGCGCGCGAGCCACCGCGGCCGCCGATACTCGGCCAGGAACACCGCCGTCCCGACGCCCAGCGGCAGCGCGACGACGATCCCGAGGAGCGTCACCATCAGCGTGCCGACCAGCGGGTCGAAGATGCCGCCGGCGACGCCGCTCTCGAGCGAGCCGGGCGCCGGAGAGCCGGTGATGAAGCCCCAGTCGACATTCCGGATGCCGCCGATCGCGAGCCACAGGAGCACGGCGCCGACCGCGGCGATCAGCCCGAGCCCGGTGCACCACGCGAGCGCCAGACCGACCCGGTCGGAGAGACGCCTAGTCACGACCCTGGAGCCGTCGTTCGAGCGGGTGGGAGATGAGACGGGCACCGAGCGTCAGCGCCGCGGTCGTCAGCAGCAGCACCGCGCCGAACGCGAACAGGTCGGCCCGCAGCGCGGCCTGGTCGAAGCCCTCGGAGTAGTCGACGATCGCGGCCGCCAGCGGCCGCACCGGCTCGACGAAGAAGTACAGGCCGTCGAGCACGTTCGGCGTGAAGCCGAGGCTGCCCGACGCCATCGAGAGCGCGATCGCCTCGCCGACGGCGCGTCCGATCGCGAGCCCGGTGCCGGCCACGAGGGCCGGCCGAATCGCGACCAGCGAGACGCGGCGGGCGGCCCGCCAGCGGTCGCAGCCGAGGGCGATCGCCCCCTCCGACCACGCGACCGGCACGGCCCGCAGCGCGTCGACGAAGATCGCGATCATGATCGGCGCGATCATCACGGCGAGCACGATCAGCCCGAGCAGGAAGCTCGCCCCGGTCAGCGTCACGACGGGCGCCAGCACGTCGGCCTTCTCCGGGTCGATCACGTGCTGGTCGATCTGCGGCGCCAGCAGGAGGATCGCGAACAGCCCGAAGATCACCGACGGCGTCGCCGCCAGCAGCGACACGATCGGCTCCAGCACGCGGGCCACGCCGCGCGGTGCGATCTCGGCGACGAAGATCGCCGCCAGCAACGCGAACGGGAAGGCGACCAGCAGCGCGCCGCCCGTGGTGAGAATCGTCCCGTAGACCGCCGGCCAGGCGCGGAGCGACGTGTTGCCATCCGAGAACGCTGAGGACAGCTGGACGTCGAGCGGCACCGGCCCGTCCGTGAACCAGCGCAGGCCGTTCGCGGCGAACGACGGCCACGCCTCGGTGACGACGAACACCGCGATGGCGCCGATCAGCGAGAGGCAGAGCAGCGAGATCGCGATGAAGCCGCCGTGCGCGAGGCGATCGACGGCGGTCACGCGGCGTGCGCGCCTCGCCGCCGTGTCGGCGCGGTCGGTGGTGACGGGTGTGGTTGCCATGGGCGGGTCGAGCAGGTCGAATGCCGGCAGCGGGGCGTCGCGCCCCGCTGCCGGCGACGCCCACTCAGGTCTTCTTGACCGCGTCCTTGGTCGGGAGCGCGTAGCGCTTGATCACGGTTGCGCCCTTCGACGACCGCACCCACGAGATGTAGGTGGCGACGGCACCGGACGGCGCGCCCTTCGTGACGAAGTACTGGTAGCCCCAGTACTTGTACGACTTGTTGATGACGTTCTTCAGCGTGGGGGCGACGCCGCCGATCTTCAGCGGCTTCACGACCTTGGTGCCGACGGTGTACGCGAAGGTCAGGAACGAGATGCCGTTCTTGTTGCCGGCGACGCTCGAGCGATCGAGCCCGTTCGATGCCAGCTGCACGGCCGAGGAGGTCACCTTGGAGCCGTCCAGAAACAGCTTCTGGAACGTGGCCAGCGTGCCGGAAGTGCCGACGCGCGAGTAGACCTTGATGGCCCCGCCCTTGCTCCAGCCGAGCTGCGACCACTTGGTCGTCTGGCCGAGGAAGATGGACTTGACCTGGGCCTGCGTGAGCGTCTTGACCGGGTTCTTCGGGTTGACGACCACGACGAACGGCTCGCGGGTGACCGGCGTGAACCAGAGGCCGGTCGCGTCGGTGGCGGCCGGGTCGCGGGACGAGTCGCCGATGTCGAACTTGCCGCTGGCGGCACCCTTGATGCCGGCGCCGGAGCCGCCACCGGCGACCGTCACCTTGACGCCGTGCTGGGCCTTGTAGGTGTTCGCGAGCTTCTGCGCGAGCAGCTGCAGGCCGGTCGAGCCGCCCGTCTTGATGGCGGCGGAGCCGGACGCCGGCGCGATTGCCATGACAGCGGCCGCGGCGACCAGCGGGATGAGATTGCGCTTCTTCATGAGTAGTGTTCTCCTCGTCGGATCGGTGAGCGGTTCAGGGAGCGGTGTAGGCCCAGGTGGCCGAGAACTTGACGCGGCCCGGAGCGGCCGCCTGCACCTCGACCCGGACGCCGAGATGGCCGCCCGACACGATGTACGGAGTCGCCTCGTACGCGCCCTCGCCGTTCTTCAGGACATTCACGACGTCGGCTTCGTCGGTGTCGACATCGCCGCCGACCGCGAAGCCGGGATAGATGCAGAGGATCCCCGCTGGGGCCGTGGGAGCCTGGAAGCTGCCGTCGCAGTCGGGGGGCTCGAGGCCGCCGCCCACCACTCCGGCGTCGCCCGACTCGAGCACCTTGCTCGACCACGGCAGCGTGATACCGCCGCCGACGAAGAAGACATTGGCCGGCACGGCCGGGTCGGTGCCGGTCGGCGCCGTGCCCTCGGTCGCGAACACACCGCGGTAGGTGCGGCCCTTGCCGGCGTCGGGGTTGATCGTCGCCGCCGGGAAGACGCCCTTGCCGGTCAGCGGCACGAGCTTCAGCGCAGTCGGCGTGCGCGACGCCGCGATGCCGTTCACGCGCTTGGCGTTGGATGCCAGCCGCGCGTCAGGCGATCGGCTGGCTCCAACGGCCTGCGTCGCGCCGATCACGGCCGCAAGGCCGCACGCAACAGCGAGCGCGCCCAGCGCTCGTCCACGATGTAATCGCATGCTTCCTCCTTGACCGGCCCCTCGCCGGACTGAGGCCAACGTACGGAGCGGGAAGCACCTCGTGGGTGTGCGAACGGATGCGCCGGGGTGAAGATCGTGGAGTCGCCGTCACCACCTCGATCTGGGGTGCGCGGATCTTCACCAGCCGATTTGCAGGCATCCGCCGCCGCGCGGGAACCAGACCTTCACCAGTTCGACCTCAGGTCGAAGCGGGTCTCAGGCGGTGCCGAGCGCGACGCCGATGGCGATCACGACCGCGCCGCCCAGCGTCACCTGGATCATCGACCGCACCAGCGAGACGCGCTGGAAGCGCTTCCGCATCCACGCGATCACGACCAGCTCGATCGCGACCACCGGGTAGGCGATCGCGAGCGCCGAGTCGAGGTTGGCGATCAGGAACGGCAGCGCGTGCGCCGAGCCGCCCACGAAGGTCGCCCCGCCGGTGATCAGGCCGCGCCGCAGCGAGCCGCCGCGCCCGGTCAGCGCGCCGTCGTCGGACAGTCCCTCGGACAGGCCCATCGAGATCGCCGCGCCCAGCGCCGAAGCCAGGCCGACCAGCAACGCGGCCCGCGAGCCCGCTACGTAGGCAGCCGCGAACATGGGTGCGAGGGTCGAGATGGTGCCGTCGATGAGCCCGATCAGTGCGGGCTGGACGACCCGCAGCTGCAGGTCGCGCGAGTCGGCTGCGCGCACGCGTGCACCCATCTTGAGCCCGGGACTGAGGAGCGTCGGCGGCTTCATAGGCGAGACCGTAACGGCTATTTGTAGTGGTTTCAAGTTAGGTGTCCCTACAATTAGGGTCGCCTACGGGGTACACTCCCCTCGTGCGCGACGACGCCACCGCCGACCTGCAGCTGATCGAGGCCCTCCGCACCCACGGGCATCGCGTGACGGCACCGCGCCTGACGGTCTACCGGCACCTCTGCAAGCAGGACGGGCACCTGACGGCGGAGCAGGTCCACAGCGATCTCGTCACGCGAACGCCCGGCCTCTCGCCGGCCACCGTGTACGCCACGCTCGACCTGCTCGCCGACCTCGGGCTGATCCGGCGCGTCAGCACACCGCGCGGCGCCGCGCTGTTCGACACGAAGACGACCGCGCACCACCACCTGCTGTGCCGGTCGTGCGACGCGATCATCGACCTCCAGGCCACCGTGCCGATGTCGGGTGCGCGTGCGGCGGCCGTCGCAGTCGGCTTCTCCGTCGAGCACAGCGAGCTGCAGCTGACGGGTCTCTGCGCCGCCTGCGCGGCTGCCGGGACGTAGGCGGACGGTCCGCTCCGGCGCAGAACACCAGAACGGACCTTCGCGCTCAAGGATGCGTCAGCCGCGGCGTCCGCGACCGCGCGAGCCGCTCCAGGCGGCCGGGCGGGCGGCAGACGAGGCCCCGCCGGAGCGGGTGCCACGCGACGAGCCACGGGATGAGCCGCGCGCGGCGGTGGGCGCCTCCGGAGCCGGCGTCACGTACGGCGCCGGCGGGCCGGTGAGGGCCAGGATGTGCTCGGAGCCCGGCGTGACACTGGTGGTGGTCGGCGAGATGCCGGCCAACCGCGCGAGCGTGCGGACGTCGCCGCGCTGCTCGGGCAGCATCAGGGTCACGACGGTGCCACCGGCTCCGGCGCGCGCGGTGCGGCCCGAGCGGTGCAGGTACGCCTTGTGCTCGGACGGCGGATCGACGTGGACGACGAGTTCGATGTCGTCGACGTGGATGCCGCGAGCGGCGATGTCGGTCGCGACGAGCACCTGCACGCCACCTGACGTGAACGCCTCGAGGTTGCGCTCGCGCGCGTTCTGCGAGAGGTTGCCGTGCAGCTCGACCGCTGGCACGCCGGCGGCGGTGAGCTGCCTGGCGAGCTTCTTGGCCGAGTGCTTGGTGCGCGTGAACAGCAGGCTGCGCCCGGAGCCCGATGCGAGCTCCTTGACGACGGCGGGCTTGTCCGTCGAGCCGACGGCGAACACGTGGTGCACCATGACGGCGACGGGCGCCTCCACCGCGTCGACGGAGTGCGTGACCGGGTTGCGCAGGTAGCGCTTCGCGATCACGTCGACGCCATTGTCGAGCGTCGCCGAGAAGAGCAGCCGCTGCGTGCCGGCCGGCGTCTTGTCGAGCAGCCGCTTGACGGCGGGAAGGAACCCGATGTCAGCCATGTGGTCGGCCTCGTCGAGCACCGTCACCTCGACGCGGTCGAGGAAGCACTCGCGCTGGCTGGCGAGATCCTCGAGCCGGCCCGGGCAGGCGACGAGGATGTCGATGCCGCCGCGGAGCGCGGCGACCTGGCGGCCCTGCGAGACGCCACCGAAGACGGTGGTGACGCGCATGCCCAGCGCGGCCGCGAGCGGCCCGATGCTCTCGCTCACTTGGTTGGCGAGCTCGCGCGTCGGGACGAGCACGAGTGCCCGGGGACGGCTGGCCTTGCGCGGGTTGTCCTTGGCGGTCGCCGCGAGGCGCGCCACCATCGGCAGGCCGAAGGCGATCGTCTTGCCGCTGCCGGTGCGGCCGCGGCCCAGGATGTCCCGGCCGGCGAGGGCGTCGGGCAACGTTGCGATCTGGATCGGGAACGGCTCGGTGATGCCCCGGTCAGCGAGCACTGCGATCAGTGCGGGTGGTACTCCGAGGGCTTCGAACGATGTTCCGGTAGGGCTGGTGGTCCCTGCATGGCGCAGGGGTGTAGTCGTACTTGTCGAGCTCAAATGGTCTTTCTGATCGTGCGGGCTGGCCGCCTCCGCTCTCCCGACGTACTGGACGGGAGTGACGCGCTCGAAGCGCGCTTGCGTACGACCTCGGTGTCCCGGCGGGACACCCGACCCTCACATCATGCCCGATGGATCACCGGAATGCCGCCGTTAGCCGGAGTTTCCGGTCGAATCAGACGGCCGCGAAGGCCTCGGCGATGGCCCGCACGTGGCGGATATCGGTGCCGCAACAGCCACCCAAGACGGTCAGGTTCGGCAGCGCCGCGCGGAGCCCGACGTAGCGCTCGGCCAGGTCGGCCGGGTCGCCGTCGTCGAGGTCCTCGGCCGCGTCCATCTCGGCATGGCTCCGGGTCGAGGCGTTCGCACGGATCCCGCGCACCCGCTCGCCAATGACGCCGTTCTCGTCCAGCGCACCCGCGAAGTGCGTGGGGTGCGCGCAGTTGATCATGAAGTACGCGCAGGCGCCATCCGTCTCCGCGTCGACCTGCTCGATCGCCGCGCCCAGCGTCTGCCCGCTCGGCAGCCGGCCATCGGTCTCGAGCGTGAACGAGATCACCGAGGGCAGCCCTGCCTTCTGCGCGGCATGCACGATCCCGATCGCCTCCTCCGCGTACGTGAGGGTGACCGCCGCCGCGAGGTCGGCGGGAGTGTCGGCGAGCACGCGCAGCTGCACGGCGTGGTAGCGCTCGGCGTCCCGGGCAGACATCGTCGCGGCCGGTGCGTAGCCGTCGCTGCGCGGCCCGAGCAGCCCCTCGATCAGGATCGGCCGGCTGGCGCCGGCATCCTCGCGAAGCCGCTCCATCAGCTCGATGGAGTGACGGTTGACGCGCGCGAGGGTCTCGGCGTCGTAGCCCAGCGTCGCGGCCCAGTCGGGGTTCGCGCGCCACGTCGGGGAGGTCAGCACGAATCCGGTACCGCGCTCGCGGGCCAGCGCCAGGAACGGCTCGTAGTACGCGCGCAGCTGCGCCCGGCCGGCTTCATCCTCGAGCAACGGAAAGGCCGCGAAGCCCGGCAGGTCGATGCCCTGGTGGAAGATCAGCACGGTCTCGAGGCCGCCGTCGGTGAGGAAGATCCCTCCGTCGGCCTGCGGCAGTCGGTCGCTGCGGGACATGTCACCTCCGATCGCTGGTCGCCGAACGCTACCGCGAAGTTCCGCGCGGGCATGGCAGACTGCCGACGTGCTCCGGCCGTTCACCCAGGTCGACGTCTTCACGACGACGCCGTACGCGGGCAACCCCGTGGCGGTCGTCCTCGACGGCAGCGGGCTCACGACGGCCGAGATGCAGCAGTTCGCGAACTGGACGAACCTGTCCGAGACGACATTCGTGCTGCCCCCGACGCAGGCCGAGGCCGACTACCTGGTGCGCATCTTCACGCCGGTGCTGGAGCTGCCGTTCGCCGGCCACCCCACGCTCGGTACGTGCCACGCGTGGCTGCAGGCCGAGAAAACGCCGAAGCGCGACGACGTGATCGTGCAGGAGTGCGGCGCCGGCCTGGTGCCCGTGCGGCGGTCGGCCGACGGCCTCGCCTTCCAGGCGCCGCCGGTCGTCCGCTCGGGCCCGGTCGACGAGGACCTCGTGCTGCAGATCGCCTACGCGGTCGGTATCGACCGGACGGCCATCGTCGACGTCGCGTGGGCCGACAACGGTCCCGGCTGGATCGCCGTGCTGCTCGGCAGCGCAGAGGAGGTGCTCGCCGTCCGGCCGAGCTTCATCGACCAGGACATCGGCCTTGTCGGTCCGTTCCCGGCCGGCTCGCCCGAGGCGTTCGAGGTGCGCGGCTTCTTCCCGAAGGACGGCGCCATCGTCGAGGACCCGGTCACTGGCAGCCTGAACGCCTCGCTCGCGCAGTGGTTAGTCGGCAGCGGTCGTGCCACCGCGCCGTACGTCGCCCGTCAGGGCACGGTGCTCGGCCGCGCCGGCCGCGCGCACATCTCGCAGGACGACGACGGCGCGATCTGGGTCGGCGGCGGCACGGTCACCTGCATCGACGGCCAG
>JBBQFB010000085.1:0-15470 GCA_038321545.1 Gaiellales bacterium | reverse complement strand
ATTTTACGCGGTCGCGGGACTTGGCGCCGCATCCGGTGCCCGCCTCCTGCAGGGCTCGGTCATCGCGTCGGATTCGGACGTGATCGATCCGTGCCTCCATGCGCGGCGATCAGCGATCCGCCCACGTGCTCCCGGGGTCGACGGTCCAGTTCCGGTTCTGCGCGTGTTCGACGAGGTTGGCGAGGTTCGCCAGCTGGGAGCGCTCCGTGTCGTCGAATGACTGGGCGGCGGTGCTGGCGCGTAGGCGGGCCAGCTGTTCCGACACCGCTTCCTGCTGGGCGGGCTCTTCGACGCACCAGGCGAGCTCGCGCAGGAGAACGAAGAGCCGGGCCAGGACGAACGGATCGGCGGCGCCGTAGCGGCGGGGCTGCGTGAGCGCGACCTCCAGTAGCTCGGAGAAATTCGGGCGGTGGAGCATGACGCGCACCCGGCGCTGGTCATCGTACAGAAGCCGCGGCGCCAGATCGCGGCCAGCCAGATCGTTCAGCAGCGCCGAGATGTGTCCGAGGGCGTGCACGGCAGTCGTCGGATCGTTGATCCCCGGCGAGAGCGCCTTGATCGCGACATCGGCGAGCTGTCGCAGGCCATACCCGACGTCCTGCGCCGCGGTCCGCTCGAAACCGGTGGTGAGCGCGCCCGCGACACGTTCGCCGAGGCACGCGAGCGTGTCGGACGTGAGCATTGCGGCGCGCGGCCAGCAGACGCCGACAGGCGTGCCGCGGACGAGCGAACTCCCCGCCGAGCGCTCGACGAGCACGACAGCGTCCGCATCGACGGCAGCAGCCAGCAGCGCGTCCTCGTCTATCTGCACCAGGAATCCGGAACGCCCGGCCAGCAACGCAACGGCAGCGCTGGTCGGGGCAGGCCCGCTCGGCGACGCGACGCCCGGGTGGCGCTCCTGCAGCACCCGCCGAATCGTCTCGCTCGCGTCGCGATGGACGTTGCGAAGCATCGTCTCGACCCGGATCTGCTGCGCCAGGTGAGCGAGGAACAGCACCAGGCCGAGCACGCTCGCGACGCCCAGTGCAAACACCACCGTGACGCCGAGCTGAGGGACGAAGACCGCGCGGCCCTCGGCGGCATCCCGCACGCTCCGCAAGACCGCCAACGCGCACGTGAACGTGGCCAGGAACAACGCGAGCGTGGCATGCACGAACCGATCGCGTGTGAACGTCCGCAGCAGCCGCGGGGAGAACTGGCTGCTCGCCAGCTGCAGCGTCAGCACCGTCAGCGAAAACGTCAGAGACGTCACCGTTATCAGCGACGCCGCGACCGTCCCCAGCAACGTGCGAGCCGCGCTCGGTCCGCCGCCGAACAGAATCCCGGCGAGGGCGGTCGGGAGCCGGTCATCGACCCTGGCGTCCAGACGCGGCACCAGAACCCCAACCACCAGTCCGGCGAGCGCTCCGCACGCCGGCAACGGCCACAGCTGCGCACGGAACTCTTCACGCCTCGCGTCGACGGCAGACCGCAGCTTGCCCAGAACCACCGGCGTCCCACCCTCCTTGCTCGAACCTCGCCGCGTTCGCGGGCTTGCCGGCGCGGCTCCACCGGCACTCGCATCCCATCGATGCAGATCCCCGCGACACCTCCATGCGAAACGGGAATCTGCGCGCACGAGGACGGTCTCGGCGCTACAGACCGGGCCTGCCGCGCATGATGCCCGCGTGGTGCTCGAGCCCGTTCGCTGCGGCGACGTCGTCGTTCAACTCGCCCGTCCCGAGGAGGCGGATCTCGCCGTGCTGCTCGCAGCCGCCGTCGAGGAGGCGCCCTACTGGGCCGAGCTGTGGCCGTCGGCGCGCGCGCTCGCCGAGGCCGTGGTCGCCCGAGATGTCCGCGGGCTCCGCGTGCTCGAGGTCGGAGCCGGCCTCGGCCTACCGGCACTCGTCGCCGCGGCCCACGGCGCCGACGTGACGGCGTCGGACGTCGACCCGGCGGCGCTGCAGTACGTGCTCGAGAGCGCACGAGCAAGCGACCTCGAGGTGGCCGTCGCCGAGCTCGACTTCGCGGTCCCGTCACCTTCGCTGTCGGGCTTCGACCTCGTGCTGGCGGCCGATGTGCTCTACGTCGACGCCTCGGCCGCGCAGCTCGCGGCGGCGCTGTCGCAGCTGCTCGCGCCGCACGGGCGCGCACTGCTGACCTGCCCCTGGCGCGGCCAGGCCGACCGGCTCGCGGCGTCGCTGCCCACCGGCATCCGCGTCGCATCTCGCGCGATGGTGCCCGCCATCTCGTTCCGCGGACAGCCGATGGAGATCGACCTCGTCGAGCTCGCCCACGACTGACTCAGGGCGCGTCGGGTGCGTCGGCGTTGCTAGCGCCGCCCTTGGCCTCGTCCGAGGAGCCCTCGGCCGACGCCTCCTTGCCGGATTCGTCCGAAGCACGCGACCCGGCAGGCGGGTCGACCGCCTTGTCGCCATGACTCTCGCCGCTCCTGCCGCTATCGCCGGCGCCCCTGTGGCCGGAGCCGCTCCTGCCGCTGCCGCGCTTGCCCGAGTGCCGGCCGCCGTGGTGCCCGCCCGACTCCGTCTTGCCGCCGTCGCCCGAACCGGAGTTCGACGCCGCGGAGCGGGAGCGGTCGCCGCTCGCGTGCTTGCCGCTGCCCGGCGTATCCGGACCGCCGCCCCGCGCCCTGGTGCCACCTGATCCCACCTGACCGCCTGACACCGGGCTGCCGGCGCCGCCCGTCGCCGCACGCACCCTGTCGACCGTGACGGCGTTGCCACGGATGTGGCCGCCGATCGGCGTCCCGCTGACCGGCTTGCTCGCAGCTGCGACCGGAGCGTCGTTCTTCAGCCTCTGCGGCGAAGACGCCACGACGACAACCGCCCGGGCGGCAGCCGCGCCGACCTGCGGGTTGCCGGTGACCGTTGCATTCTCGAGAGCGACGCCACCACCGACCGCCGCAACGGTCGCCAGCGCGGCAGCGGCACCCTTCAGCGCGGCCGAGCCCGCCGTCAGCTTGGCGACGAGCGCAGCAACGCCGCCGCCGCTCGCGGCGGCCGATCCAGCCACGGCGCTGCCGTTGCCGGACGCGGTGAAGCCGGGCAGCGCGTCGCCGAGGCGCTCCGCCAGGCCGACCGACGGGATCAGCGAGCGGGCCACGACCAGCTGCGGTCGAAGCGCCCGTCGCACGGCGCGACACGACCTGCACCGCACGAGGTGCGCGCGGGTCGCACGATCCATCACGCCGTCGGCGAGCGCCTCCGACGTACGAGCGCATCCCGCGACTCCCGCCGCGTCTGCGCCGCCGAGCGCGCGGATCAACTCGCGGCGCGCGCGGTTGAGCAACGCATCGACCGCCGCCACGCTCGTGCCGAGCGAGATCGCGACCTCGGCCGTCGACAGCCCGAGCCACTCGCGCAGCACGTAGGCCTCGCGCTGCGACGTGGGCAGCCGACCGAGCGCATCGCTGGCGGCGGCCAGGTCGGAGCGCAGCTCCGCCGCCCTCGGCACGGACGGTGCCGGCGACGACACCTCGGCGACGGAGTCGTCGTCAAGCGATGCAGTCAGCGGCCGGCGCATGCGCGCCGCGATCCGTCCGAGACACTCGTTGCGGGCGATCTTGAGCACCCACGCCTGCGGCTCACGCACGGGCGTTGAGCCGGTCAGCGCCGTGTGCACCGACAGGAAGGTGGCCTGCGTGGCGTCCTCCGCGTCCTCACGCGAGCCCAGCATGTGCCATGCGTACCGGTAGACCGTCGCACCGTGCCGCCGGTACAGCGAGGCGGTGGCTCGGGACGGATCGGCGGGCAACGACGAGCGCGCCTCCCCCTCGATCGCGGGGGGAGGCGCGGCGTCGGTAGCTGGGTCGCGAACTGCGGCCATCAGGTCTAGCTTCGATCCTCCCCGAGGTTCGGGAACCTGACAAGAGCAGAGTTAGCTGTCGTTGTCCTCAGACTTGATGCGAGTTAGGTTCATGACACCGTTGACGGCGTCGAAGTGCACCTCGACCAGTGCGCCGGTCGTGAGACCGCCCAGATCGACGCCGTTCACGTTCAGCGAGACGGGCGTGCCGCCCGTCGGCGTCACCGTGATGGTGGCGGCGTCGACGATGGTCAGGATGCCCTTGATCTCGTCCACACCCTCGTCCTCGTCGGCGTCGTTGTCGTCCTCGGCCTTGATCTTCGAAAGCACGTTGACGCCGTCGACGACATCGAACTCGACCTCGACGAACATCCCGTTGAACGCCATCACCGCAGCGGCGTCCATGGTGGCCGGAATCGTGATGTCGACAACGGCGCCGTTCACGGTCAGGTGCACGCCGGCGGCGTCGACCATCGCGATGCCCTTGATCTCGGCCTCGTCGACGTCGTTGTCCTCATGGCTCGAGGTCTCGACCATCACGCCGTCCTCGAACTTGACCGTCATGTTGAGCGCGTCGCCGGCGCCATGGTGGCGGCGCGGCTTGACGGACACCTCGGTGCGGCTGCTGGACAGCACGACGCGAGTGGCAGTGTTGCCGCGGACGACGCCGCTGATGTGTGCGCGGCTCGCGCGACCGACGACCTTCACGGACTTGCCGCTGACGCGCAGCTGCGTGCCGAGCTTCAGATGCCGCGACGTCTTCACCGTCTTCAGCGTGCCGGACTTCGTGGCGACGACGACGGAGCGCGTCCCCTTCTTCACAACCGTGCCGCGGAACGCCTTCGCGTCAGCGGCGGGCGCCACGAGCAGCATCGCCGCGACTGCGCCGAGAACGATCTTCTTGAGTTTCATGGTGTCTCCCCCTAGTACCTACGGTTGCAGCGAGGCAACATGCTGCTGGTCTCACTCCACCGTGGAACTGGCTAGGGCTCGCCAAGCGGAAGGTTTTGGTTGTCTAAAATCTCGCCGAGCGTGACCAGCTCGTCGTCCTCGCCGCCTTCCAGCCTGACCATCACTCCGTCCAGCGGAACCTTGTAGGAACGGACGACGCCGGAACCCCGCGCCGTGCGGATCGTACGGCCCACCGCAGGCGCCCGATCGCGGAACGAGCGGTAGATCGGATGCTCGAACGCGAGGCAGCAGCGGAGCCGCCCGCAGAGGCCCGTGATGCGCCCCGGATTCATCGGCAGGTCCTGGTCCTTCGCCATCCGCAGCGTGATCGGGTTCTCGTGCGACGGGAACCGCGTCGAGCACAGCTTGTCGCCGCACATGCCGCCGCCGCCGACCTGCCGCGCGCCCTCGCGCGGGCCGACCTGGCGCAGCTCGAGCCTGAATCCCAGCTCGCGCGACAGCTCGTGCCCGAGGTCGCGCAGGTCGGTCTTCTCCTCGGCGCCGAACGTCAGCACGACGCGGCCGCCGTCGAAGGTCATCTCGGCCGCGAACGGCTTCGCGACGATGCCGCGCTCCTTCGTGACCCGCTTGAACAGGACCATCGCCCTGCGCGACTGGTCGCGCTGCAGCCGGCGGGTCTCCTCGTCCTGGGCCGAGACGCGGCGCAGCACCTTCTTGAGCGAGCCGAACACGCTCTCCGCGGGCACCTCGTGGTTCGGCTGGACGACGCGGCCGTACTCGCGGCCACGCGGGGTGTTGCAGACGACGCGCTCGTTCCAGGCCAGCTCGAGGCCGTCCGGATCGAACGGATACACCTGGCCGCCTTGCGAGAAGACGACACCGACGACGACGGGCATGGGGTCCTAGAGGATGAGAGTGCCGCGCACGCCGAGCGCCACGGAGTGGAACAGGCGCTCGAGCGCGAGGCTCGGGGTCACGGGAAGCTCGAGCGACCGGCGCACCTCTCGTGCGTGCTCGAGAACGACGCCGGCACCCTCCTCACCGAAACGCTCTGCAAGCAGAGCGATTTCGGGAAGGCGATCGGAGGATACCACCGCCTCGGGAGCCCCCACCGCGGCCACCAGCACGTCGCGCCAGTAGCCCGTGACGGCGTCGACGACGATCCGGACCTCGTCCGTCTCGGACCGGCGACGCCGGCGCTTCGCCAGCTGCTCACCGGCCTTCTTGACACGCGCCACCTCGCGCTTCGACTCGCGGCCACCGCCGACGCGCTCGAGAGCGGCAGCCGTCTCGGCAGCCACCTGGGCCTCGGCGGACGCTCCCGCCTCGCGAGCCGCGGACATCACCTCGGCGGCTGCCACGGCTGCGTCGAAGCGATCGTCGATGGCGGCGTCGCGAGCCAGATCGAACGCGCGCTCGAACCGCGTCCGCGCGGCCGAGTCGGTGTGCAGGCGACGGGCGACGTCGAGGTCGCCGCGCGAGAGCCGCGCGACGCGCTCCGCGTCCTCGCCACCGCCCAGCGCCGCCGCGATCGCGGCCGCCGACGGCGTCCGGAATCGCACGTGCTGGCAGCGGCTGTCGATCGTCGGCAGCAAGCGCGCACGGTCGTGGCAGACCAGCACGAAGACGGCATACTCGGGCGGCTCCTCGAGCGACTTCAGCAGCGCGTTGGCCGCGTCGCGTCCCATCGTCTCGGCCTCGCGGATCAGGTACGCCCGGCGTGGCGCCTCGAACGGGCGCAGGTGCAGGTCGCCGCGCAGCTCGCGGATCTGGTCGATCAGGATCGCCTCGCCCTCGGGCTCGACGACGTACAGGTCGGGATGCTGCTCCGTGTCGACGCGGTGCTCGTCGGTGCCGAGGACGGCGGCAATGAACGCGTGGGCCGCGTCGTCCTTGCCCGAGCCGCGCGGCCCGTACAGCACGTACGCGTGGCGGGGATCGGCAGCGGCCAGCGCCAGCAGGCGCCCGGCCTCCGGCTGCCCGAACGGCTCACGCACCGAGCGCCGCCCAGACCCGGCTCGCGACCGTGGCGACGTCGCCGTCGCCGTCGACGGCCGCCACCCGCTGCGGCTCGGCGGCCGCGATCGCCGCGAACTGCTCGGACACGGCGACCCGGAACGCGTCGCCCTCGCTCTCGATGCGATCGGCCTCGGCCGCCTCGCGCGGAGCCGTGACGAGGATGATCGTGCGGTCCGGCAGCAGGCCGCCCGTCGCGAACATGCTGACGGCGCGCACCATCTCGGAACCCAGCTCACGGCCGCCGCCCTGGAACGCGACGGACGAGTCGATGTAGCGGTCGCAGATCACCCAGGCACCGCGACCGAGCGCCGGCGCGATCACGTCGGCGACCAGCTGCGCCCGGCTGGCGGCGAATAGCAGCGCCTCGGCGCGCGGGCTGACGTCCCAGTCGCCGTGGTCGAGCACCAGCGACCGCACCCGCTCACCGAGCGGCGTGCCGCCGGGCTCGCGGCACTCGACCACCTCGTGCCCGGCCGCGCGCAGACGCTCCGCCAGGAGGCGGGCCTGCGTCGACTTGCCGACGCCGTCGAGACCCTCGAGGGAGACGAACATCGCAAGAAGGCTAAAGGGGGTCGGGCCAACCTGCCGAATCAGCTTGCAGTGTCGCACCCCGAACATCTCATCCGGCTCGACACGGGAGCCTTCCGCGTCGCCCGCACGGCGCGCGCAGCACGCGGCCTCGCGTACTGGATCGTCCTCGCGATCGTGGCCGCCGGCATCGCGGTCGGCATCGCCGTCGTCGCGTCCATGGTCAGCCATCGGCCGACCGTCCTGAACGCCAGCGCCTCGGCGATCGATCTGGCAGACGCGCCCGCCCCCGCCACGACGCCGGTGGCGATCTGGAACGCCTCGACCGTCGACGGCGCCGCGAACCGCCTCAAGATCCGGCTCTCGAAGCTCGGCTATCCAGCCGAGGCGTCGAAGTCGCACGGGCTGCCGAAGGGCGGCCTGAAGGGCACCTGGGTCTTCTACACGCCGGGCAACGCGGCCGCCGCGAAGGGCGTCGCCGCGAACCTCAAGGTCAACGCCGCGCTGCGCGTGCGTCCCATCGACGGCATCCGCCCGGAGAAACTGGCGCCGGCTATCGTCCTGGTCGTGGTCGGGCACTGATGCGCGTACTGGTGACCGGGGGAGCGGGCTTCGTCGGCTCGCACCTCGTCGACGCCCTGGCCGCGCGCGGGGATGACGTGCTCGCCATCGACGACCTGTCGAAGGGCAAGCGGGAACGGGTCGAGGCACCGTTCGCACACGTCGACATCCGCGACACCGCGGCGCTCGCGACGACGTTCCGCGAGCACCGGCCGGACGTGGTGCTGCACCTCGCCGCCCAGGCCGACGTGCGCCTGTCGGTGACCGACCCGGCCGCCGATGCCGCCGTCAACGTGACCGGCACCATCAACGTGCTGCAGGCCGCGCTGGCCGTGGGCGCACGGCTGGTGTTCGCCTCGACCGGCGGCGCGATCTACGGCGCCGACGCCGACCGGCCGACGCCCGAGTCGGCGGCCTGCGAGCCCGAGGCGCCGTACGGCACCGCGAAGCTCTGCGCCGAGGAGTACGTGCGCCTGTTCAACCGGCTACACCGGACACAGCACGCGATCCTGCGCCTCGCCAACGTCTACGGGCCCCGTCAGGACCCGAGCGGCGAGGCAGGCGTCGTCTCGATCTTCGCCGGCCGCGTCGTCCGCAACGAGCGCCCGACGGTGTTCGGCGACGGCCACCAGACGCGCGACTACGTGTACGTCGGCGATGTCGTGGCGGCGTTCGTCGCTGCCGCCGACGCCGGCATCGCCGGGCTCTGGAACGTCGGCACCGGCCGCGAGGTGAGCGTGATCGACCTGATCGACGGCCTCGCCGGCATCAGCGGCGCCACGATCGAACCGAGCTTCGCTCCAGCCCGGCAGGGCGAGCTGCAGGCCTCGAGCCTCGACGCCGGCGCCGCACAGCGCGCGCTCGGCGTGTCCGCCCAGACCTCGCTCGACGCCGGCCTGCGGGCCGTCTACGAGTGGGTGCTTGCGGGCGAGCCCGTTCGCGGCACCCTGTAGGGGTGCGCGCAGCCGTCACCCCGTTGTTCGCGGTCGCGCTGGCGATCGCGCTCCTGGCCGGGCACGGCGGGCTCGATGTCCGCAGCGCGGCGATCGTCGAGGCCGGAGTCGCGGCCGCGGTCGCGCTGGCCGCCGTCGCCGTGTGGCGCACCGGCCGCGTGGTGGTGCCGCACCCGCTGGCGCTGACTGCCGCGGCGGCGCTCGGCTCGTACGCCCTGCTGGCACTGGCGTCGGAGGACTGGTCGCTATCGCCGCTCGCATCGCGCCAGGACGCGCTGCGCACCGCGGCGTACGCGCTGGCGGTGCTGGCAGGCGCGGTGATCGCGGCGTCGCGACCGCAGCCGGTGCGGGCGGTGCTCGCCGTGGCCGGCGGACTGGCGGGAGCCGAGTGCGTCTGGGCGATCGTCGGCCGCGCGTTCGCGGCCGAGTCGTTCGGGCTCACGGGCCGTCTCCAGGGCACGCTCGGCAACGCCAACAGCCTCGCCATGCTGGGCGCGGTCGCAACGATCGCCGGTCTCGCGCTTGCTTCGCGGGCGCGTACGGCTGGCATCGCGCTCGCATCGCTGGGCGCCTTCACGGCGTTCTCGACGTCGTCCCGCGCCGCTGCAGCGGCCACGCTGGTGGCCGCCGTGGTGCTGGTGCTCGCGACCGACCGCCGCCCGCTGCGGCGCCTGTCGGCGCCCGCCGCGCTGCTGCCCGCGATCGCGTTCGGAACCTGGGCGTCGACCTTCGGCGTGTTCGACGAGGTGGCCGGCGTGATCAAGCCGGCCGGCGCCGGGCTGATCCTGCTCGCGGTCGCCGCGGTGGTGGCCGGGCCGGTCGCCCTTCGCCTGCTCGAGACCGCGACGGCGCGAGTGCCGGCCGCTCGCCGGGCCTGGTCGGAGCGCGCGCTCGTCGGCGGCGGGGCGGCGGCGCTGCTGGTCCTCGTTGCCGCGATCGCGTCCAGCAACGAGCGCGGCGCGCCGCGCATCGCCGGCATCGGCCACCTGTTCTCGTCCAGCTCGAACTTCCGGACGCGCTGGTGGGAGAACGGTCTGGACGCGTTCTCCAACGCGCCGTGGCGCGGTACCGGCGCCGGCACCTTCCGCATCGTCGAGACGCTCCACCGCGACCCGGCCCACGCGACGGTCTCGCCGCACGACGCCGTGGTCGCCGCCCTGCAGGGCACCGGCATCCTGGGCGGCATCGCCGTGGTCGTGGCCGGCCTGGCGATCGTGTCGGCGCTCGCGATCGGCGTGCGTCGCTCGGAGGAGCGGACGGCGGCGGTCGCTCTTGCACTGGCGGCCGGTGTGCTGCTGTTGCATGGGCTGGTCGACGTCACCTGGGAGACGCCGGTGCTGAGTGTGATGATCTGCCTCGCGGCCGGTGTGATGCCGGGTGCCGTCACACGGCGCGCGGCGCCCTCCCTGCGGTACGGCGTGGCCACGGTTGGAGCAGCAGTCGCGCTGCTCGTGATGATCGGCTCGGCGCGATCGGCGGTGGGATCGAGCGATGCGATTGCGGCAGCCTCCGCGCCGACGCCCGTCCAGTCGCTCGCACAGGCCCGTGATGCCCTGCAACTCGAGCCGCGGGCCGCCGATGCGCACGTCACGGCGGCCGCGGCGCGCCAGGCGCTCGGCGACCCGGTCGGAGCGTTCGACGACCTCGTCGCGGCGTTGCGGCTCGAGCCCGACAACTACAGCGCGTGGCTCGGCGCCGCTCGCCTCCAGGCCACGGTATTCGCCGATCCGGCCGGCGCGGTCGTGACGCTCCGGCGGGCCTACGACGCGTCCGGAAAGCGTCGCCAGGTACGCGTCGAACTGAACGCCGCCGAGACCGCGTTGGGGCTTCCTGTGACCCCGTGAGCCGTCTTCGGTGGGTATGATGACGCCCTGATGAGGTGGTTCACCACGTCAATTCGCGCGCTCCTGATCGCTGGCAGCCTGTTGCTGGCTGCCCCCGCAGCCGCGCTTGCCGACTGCGGTACGAACATCATCGACCAGTACCTGAACAGCGGCAGCGTCCCGAGCGGTCAGTCGGCGTCGTGTTACAAGAGCGCGCTCCGCCAGATCCCGACCGACGCCGAGCTGTACACCGACATTCGCGCGTCGATCACGGCGGCGATGAACGGCGGCTCCGGCTCCTCCGGCGGCTCGCCCAGCAGCGTCGTGCCCGGCACCACGACCTCGAAGCCGAAGCCGGCGACCACCGGCGACGGCACGAGCACCGACAACGGCACGACCACCGACGAGCTGCTCCCGGTCGCGCCCGGCACCACGGACGCCGGCCTCGTGGGCAACGCGCTGAACGACATCGGGCCGAAGCACGCCGACGAGGTGCCGATGCCGGTGATCATCCTGGGTGGCCTGGCCGTGCTGCTGATCCTGGCCGGTGCCGGCGGGCTGATCGCGCAGCGCCGCAGCCGTCGCACGCTGGAGGACGACCTCCCGCCGCCCGACGCGCCGACGGCCGAGACAGCCAGCTAGCGCTCGGGCGCGAAGGTACCGGCATGACCTTGATCGCCATCACGGGGGCGACGGGGTTCGTCGGAACGCACCTGCGCACCGCGCTCGAGGCGGCCGGCCACGAAACTCGCCCCCTCTCGGTACGCAACGGCGTCGCACCTGCCGACGTCTCCGGCGCCGACGCCGTCATCCATCTCGCGGGCGAGACCGTGACCGGTCGCTGGACAGCCGCCAAGAAGAGGAAGATCCTCGAGAGCCGGCGCGACGGCACGCGTGCCGTCGTCGACGCCATCGCCGCCGCCGACTCGCCCCCCGGCGTGTTGCTGAGCGCCAGCGCCGTCGGGTTCTACGGCGACCGCGGCGAGACCGTGCTGGAGGAGGACGCCCCGGTGGGCGACGGGTTCCTGAGCGAGGTGTGCCGCGTCTGGGAGGCCGAGGCGGCGCGCGCCACGACGCACGGCGTGCGGTCGGCCAGCCTGCGGTTCGGCATCATCTTCGCGCGCGACGCCGAGGCGTTCCGGCGGCTCGCACAGCCCGCCCGCCTGGGACTGGGCGGGCCGATGGCCTCGGGCCGTCAGTGGTGGCCCTGGGTGCACATCGACGACATCGTCGGCGTCGCGCTGGCGGCGCTGTCCGACGAGCGCTACACCGGTCCGGTCAACGTGACGGCCCCGACGCCCGAGCGGCAGCGCGACGTCGCCCGCGCGCTCGGCCGCGTGCTGCACCGACCGGCGTTCCTGCCGGCACCGGCGTTCGCACTCAAGCTCGCACTCGGCGGGTTCGCCGAAGAGCTGCTCGGATCGCGCCGCGTCGTCCCGGCGAAGGCGCAGTCGCTCGGCTACGAGTTCGTGCATCCACAGCTCGAACCGGCGCTCGAAGCCTTGACGCGATAGCGGGCTGCGAGACTTCGCGGGTGCGCGACGAGCTCGCCCGCCTCCTGCGCCACTCTGCGATCTACGGCCTCGCCGGTCTGGCGAGCCGCATCGCGTCCGTACTGCTGCTCCCGTTCCTGACGCGGGAGCTCGGCCCGTCGAGCTACGGCCGCATCGAGACGATGGTGGCGCTGATCGCACTGCTCGTGCCGCTGCTCCGGGCGGGCGTCGCGACCGCGTTCTTCCGGTTCTACTACGAGCGCGAGCCCGGGCCGGAACGCGACCTGGTTGTGCGGACGTCCTTCTGGTTCACGGTCCTCGGCGCCGGTGGCGGGCTCGTGATCGGCGTCGTGGCCGCCCCGGCGATCGCCTCGGCGGTGGTCGGCGACGCGGCGTACGCGAACCTCGTGCGGGTCGCGTTCGTGATGCTCGCCGTCCAGCTCCTGTACGAGCAGCTGACCGCGCTGTACCGCGTCGAGGAGCGCTCGGTGGCCTTCACCGTCGCGAGCCTCGCCAACCTCGCCGTGACGGTGGTCGCGACGATCGTGTTCGTGTTCGTGCTGGACGACGGCGCCACCGGCGCGCTGATCGGCAACGCGTTCGGCACGGCGGTCGTGCTGGTGGTGCTGATCTGGCAGCGGCGAGCGGCACTGCGGCCTGGCTACGACCGCGCACTGGTGCGGCAGATGAACCGGTTCGGGCTGCCGCTGCTGCCCGCGGGGCTCGCGATCTGGGTGGTCGACTTCGCCGATCGCCTGCTGCTCGGCCGGATCGTCGACCAGCACGAGGTCGGCCTGTACGCCGTCGGCGTCAAGATCGCGAGCGCGATGGTGCTCGTCCAGCTGGCGTTCCGGACGGCGTGGCCGGCGTTCGCGTACTCCCTCGACGAGGGCAGCCAGGCGCGGCGGACGTTCGCCTACGTGCTCACCTACACGTCGCTGCTGGGCTGCTGGATGTCGCTGACGCTCGGGTTGCTGGCTCCATGGCTGGTCGAGCTGCTGGCGGCGCCGGAGTTCGCACCGGCCGAGCGGGTCGTCGCGCCGCTCGCCTTCTCCGGTGCGCTGCTGGTCGCGTACACCACGCTGTCGATCGCGGCGTCGCGCGCGAACCGCACGGACCGCTACTGGCAGGTTGCGGTGGCGGGCGCGAGCGTCAACATCCTGCTCAACCTGGTGCTCGTCCCGAGGTACGGAATGGAGGGAGCGGCGGCGGCCACCGTGGCCGCCTACGTCGTGCTGGCAGGCGGCATGGCGTGGCTCGCGCAGCGGCTGTACCCGGTGCCGTACGAGTGGCGCCGGCTGACGCTCGCCGTGACGGTGGGGATCGCGCTGTACGCGGCGGGGCGACTGCTGGACGTGCCACTGGCTGGAGCGCTCGCGCTGGCCGCCGCCTACCCTGTGGTGCTCGGGGTGCTGGGCTTCTACCAGCCCGCCGAGCGGCGTCGGATCGTGACCTTCGCCACCAGAATGCGACCGCGATGACCTTCGATCTCCACGCCCACGTGCTGCCCGCCGTCGACGACGGGCCCGACACGATCGAGGACGCGCTCGCGCTGCTGCGCGCGTTGCAGGTCGACGGCGTCACGACCGTGGCGGCGACGCCGCACGTCCACCCGGCGTACCCGACGACGGTCGCGATGCGCGACCAGCGGCTCGCGCTGGTGCGCGAAGCCGCGGCGGATGCAGGCCTCGCGATCACCGTGGTGCCGGGTGGCGAGCTCGACCTGGAGTACGCCGCCGCCTACGACGACGACCAGATCCGCTCGTGGGCCCTCGGCGGCGGCCCGGCCGTGCTGGTCGAGTTCCCGTGGGGGCCGACGTGGCCGCTGGCGCTCTCGCCGACGTGCCGCGACCTGCGCCTGCGCGGCTTCCTGCCTGTCGTCGCGCACCCCGAGCGCGCGCGGCCGGTGCAGCAGCGGCCGGAGCGCCTCGACGACGTGATCGCGAGCGGCGGCGTCTGTCAGATCACGAACGGCTCCCTGGCCGGTCGCTTCGGCGAGACGGCGCAGCGAACGGCGTTCGGGCTCTTGCGCGAACGCCGCGCCCACCTGATCGCGTCGGACGCGCACGGTGCGGCATCCCGCGGTCCGTCGTTCACGGGCGCCCGCAAGGCGCTCGCCCACGAGCTCGGCCCCGACTACGCCGAGGCGATCGAGCAGGCCGCGGCGACGGTCTACGAGGGCCGCGTGCCGCAGCTCCCGTTCCCGGCGGAGCCGCGCCGGCGGGGCCTCTTCCGTCGCTAGCGTCTACGGATTGTTGGGTGGGGTACTGGGTTCTGGGAGGAGACGTTCGCCGGCTGGCGATGATTCGGGGCTGCGCTGCAGCCCGGAGCGTTGCGCCAGGCCGGGCTTGTCTGCCGCAGGGCGGACGAGCGGCCGTCTCGGATCGCTGACGCAAGGCGTGCGCGGGTGTGGCCGTGGTGGCGTGCAGCTTTCGTCGGAGGCCGTCACCAGCCGCAAGCGCGGAGGCGACAGGGAGACGTCTCAAATGCCAGGTGATGACCCCATCCGGATCCGGGACGAGGCGCATCGCCGGCTTGGAGGTTGAGCTGCTTCGGGCTGCGCCGGGCAAGTCTGCGCTTGGTGCCGCGGATTTCGGGTGGGGTATTCGGTTCTGGGAGTAGCGCTGGTGAGGCGTTCGCCGGCTTGCGGTGAGTGGGGTCGGCGCTGCAGCCCGGGGCGGTGCGCTTGGCCGGGCTTGTCTGAGGTAGGTCGCACGAGCGGCCGTGTCGGATCGCTGACGCAAGGCGTGCGCGGGTGTGGCCGTGGTGGCGTGCGGCTTTCGTCGGTGGCCGTGAACAGCCGCATGCGCGGAGGCGACAGGTGGACGTCTCAAGTGCCAGGTGATGACCTCATCCGGATCCGGGCCGTGGCGGATCGCAGCCTTCGGGCTGAGCTGCTTCGGGCCGAGCCGGCTCGGGCGGCGCTGGGCGAGGCTGCGCTGGGTGCCGCGGATTTTGGGTGGGGTATTCGGCTCTCGGTGTAGCGCTGGTGAGGCGTTCGCCGGCTTGCGATGAGTGGGGTCCGCGCCGCAGCCCGGAGCTTGCGCCAGGCCGGGCTTGTCTTGCCGTAGGTCGAACGAGCAGCCGCCTCCGATCGCAGACGCAAGGCGTGCGCGGGTGCAGCGGCCGGCGGCGTGCGGCCTTCGTCGGTGGCCGTGAAGAGCCGCCAGCGGAGGCGACAGGGGGACGTCTCAAATGCCAGGTGATGACCCCATCCGTACCCGGGGCGTGGCCGATCGCAGACGTGGGGGATGCATCGTTCCGGCCCATCCGTCAGCCACCCAGGCCGCAGATGCCCAGCGTGCCGAGGTCACACGCCGCCGCCGCCGGCGGGGCGCTGGACGCGGCCGGTACCGTCGTCTTGCCTGGCTGCGCCG
>JBBQFB010000084.1:0-15565 GCA_038321545.1 Gaiellales bacterium | reverse complement strand
CCGTAACGCTATGGTTACGGTATGCATGCGCTCGATGCTCTCGGCAGTCCGGTCCGGCGCGACATCCTGCGCGAGCTGCAGGCCGCGCCGCTGACGGTCGGCGAGCTCGCGACGCGGTTTCCCGTCAGCCGCCCGGCCATCTCGCGGCACCTGCAGGTACTGCGGGACGCCGGTCTGGTGGAGGTGCGGCCGCAGCGCGGGCGTGGCGTCTACGCGATTCGCGTGCAGGGGTTCGCATCGGTGCGCGACTTCCTTGATGAGTTCTGGGACACGGCGCTGGCGCGCCTCGAGGAGATCGCCCGGTCGTGATCGAGAGGTCCGTGCTGCTCCCGTGCGCGCCCGAGCGGGCGTTCCAGCTGTTCACCGGTGAGGCGTCCCGGTGGTGGCCGCCGCAGCGCCGGCACACCGGCGACCCGGCCAGCGAGATCACCCTTGCCGCGGGCGGCGCGTTCTTCGAGCGGGCAGCCGACGGCACGACCGTCGACCTCGGCCGCGTCCGGGTCTGGGAGCCGCCGGTGCGGCTGGTGCTCGACTTCTATCCCGGCACCGATCCCGACCATCCGACGGAGGTCGAGATCGCGTTCACCCCCGAGGGTGACGGGACGAGGGTGCGCGTCCTGCACGGTCCGACGGCCGCCAGCGCGGCGCTGTTCGAGGGCCGCGCGCCGACGTTCGCCGTGTCGTGGGAGCAGGTGCTCGCCGCGCTCGGCGGCGAGGTCGGCGACTTGCCAAGTCGGTAACATCAATGTTACCGTCGTGTCTGTCGATCCGGGGAGTCGGAGCATGAGTGGAGCAGGGACGCGCGAGGAGCCGTGGGTGCTGAAGACGCCGAGCGGTCAGTCGGAGTACCTGGCGTTTCAGGATGCGGCGCTCGATCCGCCCGCGCTCGTCGTGCAGGTCGGGAAGACCGAGCTCCGCTACCACCTGCGCTGTCTCGACGACCTCCACGCGATGCTCACCTCGAGCGGCGACTGGGTCGCGCTCGGCAGCGCCGACGAGCAGAAGCCGGCGGCGGAGGGCACGGTCGAGGCGTGGGCGCGCGCCGACGATAACCCGGTTGGCGGGTGGTACGGCCTGAAGAAGGGCCTTCGGGGCCGCTTCGCGAACTACGTCCCGCCCGTCATGGAGGCGCTCGGTCGGGCCGAGGTCGAGCACAACCCGCGCAACAACCGCATGCGCGCCCTCTGATGCACATCCTGGGAGCCGATCGCCGCCGCGGCATGTAACGCTGCCTTCGAGCGCGACCCGAGGAGCGTGGCATGCCCGAGATCTGTACCCACCTCGACCAGCTCGGCGACGTCGGCCCCGACGCGGATGGCGTCTGCCCCGACTGCGTCGCGATCGGCGGCCGCTGGGTGCACCTGCGGATGTGCCTCGTCTGCGGGCACGTGGGGTGCTGCGACGACTCGCCGAACAAGCACGCGACGGCGCACTTCCACGCCACCACGCACCCGCTGATCCGCTCGCTCGAGCCGGGCGAGGACTGGTGCTGGTGCTTCGTGGACGAGGTCGCGTTCGTGCTGGCGGACGACTGAGCGTGAGCGGCCCCGAGCGCATGGCCGGACTGCTGATGCGCGTCGACCTGCCACGTGAGACGCCTGCGCCGGTCTGGCCCGAAGGCACGGTCGTGCGCGGGTTCCGGCCGACCGACGCCGAGCACCTGCACGCCCTTCTCGAGCACGCGTACCGCAACGGCGGCGGCAGCGTCGCGCCGTTCGACGTCTGGCTGCCGCGGCTCCTCGGCGACGGTGAGTTCGACCCGGCGACGTGCTTTCTCGTCACATCCGGCGACGAGCTGGCGGCAGCGTCGATCTGCTGGACGAGTGGCTTCGTGAAGGACCTCGTCGTGCACGACAGCTGGCGCCGACGGGGGCTCGGCGAGTCGGTCCTGCGACTCGCCTTCCGGACCTTCCAGGAGCGCGGCGCGCAGCGGGTCGACCTGAAGGTGGAGGCGCAGAACGCGGGCGCGATCCGTCTCTACGAGCGCGTCGGCATGACGGTGGTCGGAGAGTTCTAGCGCTGCGAGCGGAACGCGGCGAGGCCGCGCTCCCATGCGGCGTCGAGGTCGGCGCCGGGCGGGAAGCGATTGTCGAGCTCGAGGATCGTCATCCCGTGGGCGAACGCCCACGCGGCGCGCGCCAGGTCGCGGTCGCTGTCGGCCGCCTCGTAGACCGTGCGCCCGGCGCGGTCCTCGACGCCGGGCGTGAGCAGCTCGCGGTGCAGCTCGCGCTCGGTCATCAGCCGGTACAGGTGGGGGTGTGCGAGGGCGAACGAGCGATAGGCGGTGGCGATTGCCTCGAGCGGGTCGTCTGCGTGCTCGGCGGCCGCCTCGAATGCTGCCGCCTGCCACTCGAACCCGACGGAGATGATTGCCGCCTCGAGCGTGCGTTTGTCGGGTACATGCTCGTACAGTGACGGCGCCCGGATGCCGATGCGGTCGGCGATCTTCCGCATCGAGACCGCCCCCGGCCCCTCCTGCTCGAGGAGCTCGAGCGCGACCTCGACGATCTGGCGGGCGCGGGCCCCCCGGAGCTCAGGCACGCTGGAAGCCGGCGCGCGTCCGGAGGCCGTAGCCGACCGCGCGGTCGACGGCGACGTGGAACGCCCAGGCCAGAGCTGCGACCAGGTAGGCAGGCCCCACGACGCCGGCCAGGGCGGCACCCGCCAGCAGCACCGGGACGAAGAGGGTATGCAGCACGTTGTAGGCGGGCACGGCCCGCGGGTGCAGCTGGCCGTGCTCGAGGCCGCGGCCCGCGCCGAACAGGAGGGCGATATCGGGGCCGAGTCCGAACGCGAAGATCTGCCAGTAGCCGGCGTCCCGGGTAATCGCCACGACGATCGCGGCGGTCAGGAGCACCGGTGCGAGCACGGCGTACGCGAGGCGGCGGGCCGGGAGCTGGGTGGTGGTGGTTGCGGTGTGCATGATTTCCTCTTCCTAACGTCGTTAGGGAAAACACTAACCTAACGGTGGTAGGGACGTCAAGCGGGTTCCTGGTGTTTGCCCAGGGCAGGGTCGGGAAGTCGTCGTTCATGAGGGTTGAAACCGACAGCCGGAGGATCGAACGGCGGTTCGCGCAGCGAGACCGGTCGGCGCCGCGGCAGGCGCGGGCGCTGGTCGCCGGCCTCGTCGGCCTCTCCGACCGCGTGCGGTACGACCTCACGCTGGTCGTCTCGGAGCTGGTCGCGAACGCCATCCGGCACGCGCCCACGACGGTTGATGGCGAGGTGCGCCTGCTGATCGCGCCGCGCGACGGACACGTCCACGTCGAGGTCCGCGACCCCGGAGAGGGCTTCGACCCGACGCCGGATCCCGTGCGTGAGGGTGGACTGGGGCTGATCACCGTCTCGCGGATCGCCCGCGAGTGGGGGATCTCGACCGGCAGCGGCACCACCGTCTGGTGCAATCTCGAAGCATCGTGACGCGAGCGAGCCGGAGCCGCCTGACGGCCCCGGCGCTCGCGATCACGGTCATGCGGGTGACGCGTCAGCGGCGCCCGTTGGCAAGCTCTTCGCCGCGCTCCTTGACGTGCTCGACGCGGTCGCGCAGATCGCTCTCCCGGACGCGATCGGCGACGGCGCTGCCGGTCGTGCGGGCTCGGTCGGCCGCGGCGTCGCCGAGGTCGCGCGCCTTGCTCGCGACATGCTCGAGGTTCTCGCGTCGCAGCACGTCCATGACGGCTCCGACGAGCGAACCCGTCAGACCGCCGACGACCAGGCCTCTCCAGACATTGCGCATCGTTCTTCTCCTTGGGTGGAAGCGGTCGCGCCGGGGCGATCCCCGGACCGCGCGGCTGCATACGGCTTCCCGCTGAGACCACCCGCAAACGTCGTTTTGTGCCCGTCCCGGCGGGCATGCCCTGCTCATGGCCGGAGAGGCACGATCCGATGCGCGCCCGATCCTGATCTTCTTCGGGTCGTCCACGTCCGGCCCGTCGCGGCGGATGGAGGCGTTCGTCGACCAGGTGCTGCAGGCGCACCGGAACCACCAGACCTTCCGACGCCGGAAGGTCGACATCGACGTCCAGCCGGATCTCGCGGCGCGGTTCGGCATCCGCCAGGCACCGACGATCGTGGTCCTCGACGGCGACCGCGTCGCGCGCCGGATCGAAGGGCGCGTCGGCGTGGACGCGCTCCGGTCGGAGCTCTCCGACTGGCTCCGCTAGCCGAGCAGGTCGAGCAGGTACGCCTCGGTCTCGCGCAACCCGTCGATCGGGCCGGGAGCCTCCAGGCGCGTCGGCTGCAGCCGCCCGGCACCGAACTCCGCCAGGATCTGCGGGTGGATGTACGACGACCGGCAGACGGCCGGCGTGTTGCCCAGGTCGTGCGCGACGATGCGGATGGCTGCGTCCTGGCGCCGGGCGGTCTCCCCCTCCGTGTCGCCGGCGCCGATCTCGCCGAGCAGCCCGGTCGCCAGCACGCTCGCGCCCCAGGTGCGGAAGTCCTTCACCGTGAAGTCCTCACCGGCCATCTCGCGCAGGTACTCGTTCACGTCCTCGGAGCGCACGTCGCGCTCGCCTCCGAGCTCGTCGATGTACCCGAACAGCTCCTCGCCCGGCAGCTCCTGGCAGCGGCGCACGATGCGCGCCATCCGCGGGTCGGCAATGCGCACCGCGACCTCGCGGCCGTGCTTGCCGCGGAAGGCGAGGTGCACCCTCTGACCGCGTACCTCCGCATGCTCGTTGCGCATCGTGCTCGCTCCGAACGACTCGTTCAGGCGGGCGTACTCGTCGTTGCCGACGCGCACGAGCGTGAAATCGATCAGGTGCAGGACGGCCGCCAGCACCTTCTCGCGCGGCAGCCCGCGCAGGCCGAGATCGCGCTCCACGCGCGCTCGCAGCGCCGGCAGCGCGCCCCCGAACGGCACCATGCGGTCGAACTTGGTCGCGTCCCTGACCTGGCGCCAGTCCGGGTGATACCGGTACTGCTTGCGGCCCCGCGCGTCGCGGCCCGTGGCCAGGATGTGCCCGTTCGGGTTCGGGCAGATCCAGACGTCGGTCCACGCCGGCGGGATCACGATCGCGCGGAACGCCTCGATCTGCTCCCTGTCGCGAATCGGCGCTCCATCGGGCGTGCGGTACGAGAAGCCTCGGCCCGCACGCCGACGCGTGATGCCGGGCCGGTCGTCGGTGATGTAGCGCAGGCCGGCCCGCTCCGCCGTGGCGACGTTGTCGAGGGCGGCCGGGCGGCCGGACGGCGGCTTCGTGCCCGCCGGACGGCCGCCCATGGCTAGCGAACCTCGTGTGCCGTATTCGTCGTGACGAGCTCGTGGAAGAGCACGCCGTAGCTCGTCAGCGCCCCGTGGAGCTCCTCCGTCGACGCATCGCCGACCCGCGCGCGGATGGCAACGTCGTGGACGTCGCGGTACCGGTCGACGGCCTGGTGAAAGTCGCCGATCCGCGCGTCGAAGTCGCCGTTGCGGTAGCTGTAGCCACGTTCCCGCATGACGCTCTGGATCAGCAGGTCGGCCTCGTCGATCGACCCCGCGGGGTCGTCGACGAACAGCGCCGGCGCCACGCGCCAGTGCTCGAGGTAGTCGATGCGTGCGTCCTCGGACAGCGGGCGCAGGTCGAGATCGCCGAGGCCGCGCTCACGCTCGACCGGCTCGACCTCGGCGGCCCGCAGCCCGCCTGACGCCTCGAGCGTCCGGTCGTCCTCCGCCCGCCGCGCCCGCGACCTGGCCGAGCGCACGGCCACTGCCACGATCACGATCATGGCGACAAGGATGATCAGTAGCACGATCGTCATGGGTTCCCCCTACCGGCGGCTCAGTGCGTGTGCGCCTTGACGCGGTCGACGGCGTCCTCGGCGCGCTTGCCGAGATCGTCGGTGGCGGTACCGGCGAGATCCTTCGCCCGGCCGGCCAGATCGTCCAGCTTGCCCTTCTTCAGCTTGCCCGTCTTGGCGGCCCAGACGGCGCCGACAACAACGGCGAGCAGCGCGATGATGCGCATGGTGGTCTCCCTTCGATTCGTCGGGCGGTAGTGCCCGTCAGAACAAGTGCCAAACGCCTAGATGGGGCGCGGCGCGACGTCCGGTGGGCCGGGAACGGGCGCGGGCGGACCGGTATCCGGCGGCTGCGGCGTCGGATTCGGGTCGCCCGGTGTGGGCGGAAGCGGGTTCGGCGGCTGGGGATCGCCGGTATCCGGCGGGCCGGGATGGGGCACTGGCGGTTCGGGCACGTACGACATGCGGACTCCTGCTCGGTTTGCTCTACCTGCATCCCACGGTTGGTGACCGTGAAACCGCCTGCCCGGGAGGATTGACGGCGGGGATGCCGGGAATACCGGTGCATGGAAGCTGGGACAGGTACACGCCAGAATCTCGAGGCAGGTGCGGCGGGGCCGGATCGGAAGCTGCTCTCGATCTACCTCGCGGATCATCACGCCGGGTCGGCGGCCGGCATCGAGCTGGCTCGCCGGGCCGCCCGGAACAACGTGGGCACGCGGATCGGTGCGGTGCTCGACGATGTCGTCGCCGAGATCGCGGCAGATCAGGGCGCGCTCGAACAGCTGATGGATGCGCTCGCCGTGCCGGACTCGCCGATCAAGCGGACGCTGGCCCTGGCCGGGGAGCGCGCGGCACGGCTGAAGCCGAACGGCCGGCTGTTCACGTACTCGCCGCTCAGCCGGGTCGTGGAACTGGAGTCGCTGGCCCTCGGTATCCTCGGCAAGCTCGCGCTCTGGGAGGGTCTGACGACCGTGCCCGGCCTGGACGGCGTGGCCGGCCTCGACCTTGCGCAGCTGGCGGAGCGCGCACGCAGCCAGCATGACGCCGTCGAGGAGTGCCGCCTTCAGGCGGTCGAGCTCGCCTTCGCCGGCTGAGCCCGTCCGGAGCGCTCGGCAGCGGCCTCGATCTCTGCCCCGACGAGCAGCGCGAGGCTCGAGATCCAGAGCCATGTGAGCATGATGATGACGGCTGACAACGAGCCCCAGGCCTTGTTGTAGGAACCGAACCTGCTCGCGTACAGGGCAAACGCCCCGGAGGCTGCAAGCCAGATGACGACAGCAACGAAGCCGCCGAACGAGACGATCTTGCCCCGCCCCTGGTCGCCGTTCGGCCCCAGGTAGAGGATGCCGGCGAAGGCGCCGAACAGCGCAACCAGGAGAATCGGCCACTCGGCGATCCACCACACCCAGCTGACGAGCCCGGGCATGCCGACCGCGTCGCCGACCCAGCCCGACAGCTGCGGTCCCAGCACGAGCAGGCCGAACGCGAGCACGACGGCCACCAGCACGAGTCCGAGCATTCGCAGCGCGTTCAGCCGAAGCCGGACGAAGCTCCGCGTCTCCTCCCGGCCGAACGCGATGTTGAGCGCCCACATCAGCGTGGTCATCGCTCCCGTCAACGTCCACACCGCGATCAGCGTGCCGACGACGATCATCACGATGCCGCCTGACGATGCGCCGGTCGTGCGCACCAGGCTGTCCTCGAGCAGCGCGATCGCGCTCTGCGGGACGATGCCGTCGAGGCGCGTCAGGAGGTGTCGGACGTCGTTCGGGTTGGCGACGATCCCGAACACGCCGAGCGTGACCAGCAGCGCGGACGGGATCGCCAGGAATCCGTAGTACGCGAGCGCCGCGGCGACGTTGGGCATGCCGTCCTTGGACGCGGTGCGCAGGCCCGTCCACACCGCTCCGAACGTCACGGCGGGTTCAGCCTTCCCGGAGTCCGCCGACAGCGGCGGGCCCCGATGGTGGATCGCTGGCCGGCTGCGAGTCGGCCAGCGCCCGGTCGCGGTCGTCGAGCGGTGCCAGGCCGGGCACGCTGATGCGGGCGACCGCCATGCCCGTCAGCTCGTGGCCGGCGTTCCGCGCGATGTCGGCCTGGGCGATGATGCCGACCAGCGCGCCGTCGGCATCGACGACCGGCAGCCGTCGCACCTGCGCCTGACCGAGCAGCTGCGCCGCCTCCTGCAGCGAGGCGTCCGGGGCCACGGAGCAGACGTCACCGGTCGCGATCTCGCCGATCGGCGCGCTCAGATCGAGATTGCCGGCCAGCACGCGGACGACGAGGTCGCGGTCGGTCACGATGCCGACGAGCGTACCGCCGTTCACCACGGGGAGCGCGCCGACATCGCCTTCGGCCAGCAGCCGGGCGGCGTCGCGGACGGTGGCGTCGGGGCCGACCGTCACGGGCGAGGGCGACATCACGTTGCGAACCTGGAGCTCGGGAGTGGTCATGTGCTGGCCTCCCCCGAGGTCGCCTGGTGGAAACGCGTTTCGAACCGGGCTCCGGCGGTGATGCCATGGCCGTCCACGCGAAGGAGCGACGATGAAGCACGACGACGACCGGTCAGAGAACGCCACAGAACGCGACCACGACGGCGAGGGTGACGGCTCGTTGGGGCCGGGGACGACCGCGGGCGGAGGCGCGGTGCGCGCCGGGGAGCGCGTCGATGATCCGCCCGCCGACGACGCGGACCGCGACGACTAGTGTCCAGCCCTGCCCGTGCACGACGCCGGCGTCCGGGCGGCGCCGCTCGGTCAGCGCCGAGCTGCGCGGCGCGGCTGGCGGCGGGCGCCGCGGACGTCAGCTCAGAACGGCCCCGACGTGGCGGCCGAGCACGGCGATCGCGAGGCCGAGCACGAGGCTGACGACGATGTTGGCCCATGCGCCCGCCCGGTCGCGGTCGTCCGCCACGCGGTGCGTCTCGAGCATCCACGTCGAGAACGTCGTGTACGCGCCCAGGAAGGCCGTGCCGGCCAGGCGGTACGCGTCACCGTCCAGCGCCGCGCCGACGAGCACGCCGAGCACCAGCGTGCCGCTGAGGTTCACGACCAGCGTGCCGACGACCGGGCGCCGGAACCGGCGGCCGGCCAGCTCGTGGAGGAGGAAGCGCGCGGCGGTGCCCGCGGCTCCGGCGGCGCCGACTCCGAGCCACACGACGACGCCGGTCACGCGGGCCGCCCCCAGCGCGCGATCCGGCCCGCGCCGGCAATGCACAGGAGCCCGAGCGCCACGCTCACGACGATGTAGCTCGCAGCCAGTGCGTAGGCGTGGGCGTCCAGCATCCGGAGCGTCTCGATCTGCATGGTCGAGAACGTCGTCAGCGCCCCGCACAGGCCGGTGCCGATCAGCAGCCGCCGAGGGTCGAGGCGGGGCTGGATGTGGACGACGATGTAGCCGAGCACGAAGCTGCCGGCCAGGTTGACGACGAAGGTCGGCCACGGCCACGCATCGGGCGCGTGCGCCAGCGCGTCCGCCAGCACCCCGCGGACGACGGCGCCGACGAACCCGCCCGCGCACACGGCGGCGAGCTCGCGCCGGGTCGGGGTGGCCGCCATCACGGCTGGATTGTGAACGACGAGGGGAAGGCGGATCTCCCCTGATCCGGATCGCCGCGGAACGGCCACCCGGACACGAGTTCCGTCGGCGGTGTGAACGTGCGGCTCCGTCGGGCACCGCCGCAGAAGCAGGCCGTCGATGCGGCCCAGTCGCACCCGTCGTAGCAGGGCTTTTCCCCCGCGCGCCGGGCATTGCGGACGGGCACCCGCGCGGGTATTCTCCGACGACGATCGAGCCCGGGGACCCCATCGAGGTCGATCGCATTTCGGAGGACAGCGCCGTGCGACGGTGGAGAGGTAGAGCGAGGCTGCCGCAGCAAGTCCGTTGTGGGACGGGGTGCGCCGCATGATCGCGGTGCGCGGTCGCCTGCTCGTGACCGTCCTCGGTGGCGTCCTGGTGCTGGTGATCGTCGCCGCGGCACTTGCCTGGCGCCAGTACGCCGACTCCCGTGATGCGGCGCTGAACCAGGTGCGCGCGCGCGCCGTGCTGGCGGGCACGATCTTCGACACCTACTTCTCCGGAAGTCTGGCCACGCTGACCGCGATCGCTGCTGCGCCGGCCGTGGTGGCAACCGATCAGCCGGCGATGACGGGGTACCTGAAGCGCGTCCAGCCGTCCGGCGGCAAGGGTTTCACGGGTGGCATCGCCTGGATCGATACGACCGGCGCGTGGCGCGTTTCCAGCACCACGCCGACCGCGGCGGCGATCGTGAACGTCGCCGACCGGTTGTACTTCAAGAGCGTGATGGCGACGGACAAGCCATTCGTCAGCGAGGGGATCACGACGCGCCGCAGCAACGAGCACGCCGTCGTGATTGCGGTACCGACGCACGACGCATCCGGGCGCCTGTCCGGCGTGCTGGCCGGCGTGCTGCTGGTCGGGCCATCCGCCGGCCAGAGCTCGTCATCGGTCGACCTCGGGTACAAGGGCCTCGCCGTCTTCGACCGCGAGGGCCAGTCGGTGCTGGCCGGTTTCACCCGGGCGCGGAACACGGCGCTGCTCGCTCGACTGGAGAAGGCCGGCGCCGGCGGGGGCGTGCTCGACGACACGCCCGGACTCGCGGGCTCGCAGCACCACGTCGTGGCCTACGCACCGTCGGTCGTCCCGTCGTGGACCGTCGTCATCGATCAGCCGCGGTCGACCGTGCTCGCCGCCGCCCGCCGCAGCCTCCTGCTGGCGCTCGCGCTGATCGCCGGCGTCGCGGCCATCGTTCTACTCCTGATCGTCCGGACCGTTCGTCGCGCCCGCCGCGAGGCCGACCGCGGCGAGGCGCAGGCGCAGCAGCAGCGCGAGCTGGCCGGCGTGCTCGCCGCCGCGTCGGCCGTCAGCGACGTCGCCCGCGCGCTGGCCGGCTCGCTGGAGACGGCGTTCCCGGGCTCGCTCGCCATCGTCGCGCTGGCCGCGGAGGATCGCCTCGGCGTCCGCATCGCGGCCACGGCGGGCGACGGTTTCGACCGGGCCGCCCACGCGCACGCCATCACGCAGGTGGCCGAGGACGCCTTCGCCGCGCCCGTCCCGATCGCGCTCTTCGGCGAGGCCGAGCTGGCCTCGGGCGCGCCGCTCGTGTCCGCCGCGTTCCGGGCGTCGCGCTCCTCGCTGTACGCGTGCCCGCTCGTCACCGGCGCCGACGCGCGGGCGCTCGACGAGTCGGAGCAGGCGCTCGTGGCCGCACAGGCGGCGCAGGCAGCCGTGGCGATCGAGCGCACGCGGGAGCGGGAGCGGGATCACGACGCCGCCGTCCGGCTGCAGCGGAGCCTCCTGCCGGAGCGGCTCCCCGCCATCGACGGCCTCGACCTGGCGGCCCGCTACAACGCCGGCGGCACCGGCCTCGAGATCGGCGGCGACTGGTACGACGTCGTGCACCGCGGCGACGGCCTCGTGCACCTCACGGTCGGTGACGTGGCCGGTCGCGGCATCGGTGCGGCGACCCTGATGGGACAGCTGCGCAACGCGTTCCGCGCCTACGCGCTCGACCACGAATCGCCCGGTGAGGTCCTCCGCCGCCTGCTCCGCCACGTCGCCGGCGACGAGATGGCGACGGCGGTGATCGTCACCCTCGATCCGCGGTCCGGCGAGGTGCGCTACGCGTCTGCCGGCCATCCGCCGCCGCTCCTGCTCGACCGCAGCGGGGCCGTGTCGCTGCTCGACCAGCACAACGCGCCGCCGCTCGGTGCGCCGGAACCGGAGATGCTCGGCGAGGGGCGGCTGCGGTGCGCCGCGGGGTCGACGATCGTGCTCTACACCGACGGCCTGATCGAGCACCGCGACGCGAGCATCGACGACGGCATCGCGACGGTCGTCGCGGCACTGTCGGCGAACGCGCTGTTGTCCGCCGAGGCACTCGCCGACGCCGTGCTGGATCGTGCCGCCGCCACCGGCGACCTCGCCGACGACGTCGCGCTCCTGGTCGCCCGGGTCACGGGCGTCCCCGAACCGCGGCCCGGCCCGGGAGCCGGCAGCGGTTCGGCGTCAGTCGTCGGCGCCGGCTAGCGCCACGGCCGCCGGGGCCTCGGCCGGGGCGTCTGCGCGGCGCTTCAGCGCGCTGCCCGGCCAGCCTGAGATCGGCCCGAGACTGGTGATCAGGGACGGCACGAGCAGCGACCGGACGATGAACGCGTCGATCAGCACCCCCGTCGACAGCGCGACGGCCAGCTGGCGGAGAGCGACGACGGGCGCCAGGGCCAGCAACGCGAAGCTGCCGGCCAACACCAGTCCCGCGAGCGTGACGGGCTTCGCGGCCGCCGGCACGGCGACGGCGACCGCGTCCGCCAGCGGACGCGCGCGGGCCTCGTGCCAGATCCGCCCCACCACGAACACGTTGTAGTCCGACCCGAGCGACAGCAGCAGCACGGCGGCCGCGAGCGGCGTGTAGTACGCGACGTCGCCCCAGCCCAGCAGCCGTGAGACGAGCACGGTCACGCCGAGCGCCGCGCCGAGTGCGAGCACGGACGCCCCGAGCAGCACGACGGGCGCGACGATGGCCCGCAGGAACAGCATCAGGAACAGGAGGTTCACCGCCAGCGCCGCGAGGGCGAGGTGCACGATGTCCGTCTTCGACTCCTGCACCGTGTCGGCTGCGAGCGCGGTCTGGCCGGCCACGTCGACGCGGCTGACGGTGAGTCCGGCTCCTCGCGTCAGGCGCGGCAGCGCGTCGCGCAGACGCTCGAGCGTTGCGATCGCCCCGCTCGAGAACGGGTCGTCCGCCAGCACGACCAGCATCCGGACGGTCGACCCCGACGGTGTCGCGAACGGCGTTGGTGCGCCACCTGCTGCCGCGCTCCCGGCAGCTGCGGTCAGCGACGCCTGCTCCGCGGGGCCGACGACCCCGGTCACGCCGGGCGTGCGCCGGAGCAGCTCCTCGACGCGTTTCAGCCCCTCGGTATCGGCGGCTATCCGGGGGCCGTCGAGGAGGATCTCCGTGGGCGAGATGATGCCGGCCGAGAAGCCGAGCCGCCCCGCCTCGGCGGCCCGCCGCACCTCCGAGTCCTTTCCCGCGCCCTCCGTCAGCGAGAACCCGAGCCGGGCGTGGCGGACGTCGTTCGCGGCGAACGCGAGCCCGACCACGCAGAGCGCGGCCAGCGGCAGCGCGACCAGCCTGCTGCGGGCGAGACGGGCACCGATCGACCGGCGGTCCACGGGGGCGACGGCGCTGGTATCCGGCGCGGGCTCTGGCTCCACGCGGCGGTAGACGCGGCGGCCGACGATGGCCAGCAGGGCCGGTACGAGCGTCAGAGCGACGAGCGTGCCGGTGCCGGCCGCGAGCGCGAGCGCCGGTCCGAGCGCGCGGAAGAATCCGAGGGTGCCGAGCGAGAGGCTGGCCGTTCCGCCGGCCACGATCAGGCCCGCGATCATGATCGTCGGCGCCGTCACCGCGGTCGCGACTCGGACGGCCGGACGCACCTCGAGGCCGCCGGCGATCGAGCGGCGCGTGCTCGCGAGCAGGAACACGCAGTAGTCGGTGACGATGCCGAGTACCAGCACCAGGATCAGCGGCTCGACCTCCTGCGGCACCACCTGCCCGGTCTGGCGCCCGAACCACGCGACAACGCCCGTCGCGACCACGTACGCCGTCCCGGCGGCGACCAGCGTGAGCACCGGGGCAAGGACCGATCGCTGCCAGATTCCCACCACCAGCAGGATCAGGAGCAGGGTGCCGGCCGTGATCGCGGGCAGCGCGCCGATGATCGCCCGCGCCTGCTCCACCCGCGCCGGCACCACGCCGGTCACGCCCACCGCGCCGTCGCCCAGGCTCCGCACATCGGACCGGATCACGTCGTGCGCCACCGCCACCCTGCGCTCGAACGTGAGTGCCGGGTCGAAGTACAGGAACGTCAGCGCCGTCGTCGACTGCTCGTGGCGCGTCGACATCACCCCGTCGACGTTGATCAGCGGCACCGCCGCCCGGAGGCCGTTCGCCGCCTTGCCGCCGTCGCGGCTGATCAGCGCGGCGCGATCGATCACGCGGCGCTGCGCGGCGGCGGTCAGGCCGTTCGGGTCGCGCTGCACCAGCGCGACCTCCGTCAGCAACGGGTATCCGAAGACGGCGGCCGACCGCTGCTGGGCCGCGATCGCGGCGGAGTCCTCCTTCACCAGCCCGCTGGCGTCGCTTCCGGCGTCGCCCATCGACGGCAGGAACAGCACTGCTGCAACCGCGGCGGCCGCCCAGCCGAGCACCACCACGTAGCGCAGCCAGACGATGGCGGCCGCGAACCTCCGCGCCCCGCCCGCTTCCTGATCGACCCCGTCGTCCATGCGAAATCCGCTCCCGCCCTTGTGCTTGCGCGGCCCCGCGCGCTCGTCCGGACTCCCCCGCCGGCGAGCGATTGAAACCGCCGCGAGAATGTTGCGCGGACGAGTACTTCCGGGTTCGGTGCGTGCCAGCCGCCTACAATGCGGTCAGCGGTGACAGAACCTACCGATGCCCCGGACGCCATGGAGGGCCTCCTTCATGCCCTGCTCGACGGTTCGCGGGTCTTCGGCTCCTACTGGGATCGCGACGGGCGCAACGTCCTCGCCGGAAACGCGTACCGCGAGTGGCTCGGTCTCGACCTCGAGCGGGTGCTCGGCGTCCACATCAGCGAGGTCGTCGGTACCGAACGGTACGCGGAGATCGAGCCGATCATCACGGCGGTGCTCTGCGACGGGGAGTCGCAGTTCCACGAGTCGTCGCTGGTCGACGTCAGCGGCCGCACGCGACACGTCCGCGAGGCCTACATCCCCGATCTCGCGGACGGCGTCGTGCGCGGCTTCTCGCTGCTCGTCTCCGACGTCACGGAGCGCGTGGAGGCGACCGCGGCGACGGCTGCGGCCGCGGCCGAGCTGGCCGCGGTGATCGACGCCATCCCGCTCGCCGTGTGGTCCTACAAGGCGGACGGGACGGCGGTCGTGATGAGCGACCGGTGGCTGGAGATCACCGGCCAGTCGCTCCGCGAGTGGCACGGCCACGGCTGGCTGGCGGTCGTCCATCCCGACGACCGCGCGCGCATCGCCGCTGCGTGGGACCGCTTCATCGCGATGCCCGACGGCAGCTGGTCCGAGCAGTACCGCATCGTCCACCTGGACACCGGTGAGGAGCGCGTGGTCGCCGACCGCGGCCTCCATCGCGTGGACGGCGAGGGGTTCGCGTTCGTCGGCGTGACCGACGACGTGACGGCACGTGTGGCGGCCGAGGACGAGGTGCATCGCCTGGTCGCGAACGCCGACGCCCTCCAGCACGTGGCGGAGTTCGTGGCCGCGCGCGGCGACGCACCGGACGTGGCGGCGTTCGTCTCCCGCGAGGTCGCGCGCCTTTTCGGAGCCGACGCCGGCGGCATCGTACGGTTCGACGAGGACGGGTCCGGCGAGGTCGTCGGGTGGCACTCGGACGTCGCGCGCGCGGCGCTCGCGGTCGGGACGAAAATCGATCTGTCAGGGCTCCACGCCGTCTCGATCGTGTACCGCACCGGCACCTCCTCGCGGCGCCGCCCCCGGAAGGGCCCGAGCGTCCTGCTGCCCGTTCTGACCGAGCGCGTGGCCGTGCCGATCCGCGTCGGCGACCGGGTCTGGGGCACGCTCATGATCGCGTCCATCAAGCCGGACGTGATCCCGGTGACGGCGCAGGCCCGGCTCGCCCGGTTCGCCGAGCTCGTCGCGCTCGGTATCTCGGAGCAGGCCGCACGGGACGAGCTGCAGTGGCGGGTGGCGCAGCAGCTCGCCGTCAACGAGCTGAGCGCGCTGGCGCTGGGCGGGGGCGGGGTCGAGGACCTGTTGCGGACCGCCATCGAGAAGGTCGCGCTGATCC
>JBBQFB010000083.1:0-15858 GCA_038321545.1 Gaiellales bacterium | reverse complement strand
CCAGCGGTAGTGCGCGAAGGCCTTGTTGGCCTGCGCCATGCGGTAGATGTCGTCCTTCTTCTTGAATGCCCCGCCCTGCTGGTTGCCGGCGTCGAGGATCTCGCCGACGAGCTTGTCGACCATCTCCTTCTCGCGGCGCTGCCGGGCGAACTGCACGAGCCAGCGGATCGCGAGGGTACGCGCACGGCGCGACTGCACCTCGATCGGGACCTGGTAGTTGGCTCCACCGACGCGGCGCGAGCGCACCTCGAGGGCGGGGGTGACGGACTTGATGGCCTGCTCGAGCATCTCGACGGGCGGTCGGCCGGACGTCTGGCCGACCTTCTCGAGCGCGGCGTACACGATCGACTCGGCGTTCGACTTCTTGCCGTCGGACATGAGCCGGTTGATGAGCTGGGTGACGAGCTTCGACCCGTAGACCGGGTCGGCGGCGAGCTCGCGGGGGACGATGTCTGCGCGACGCGGCATGGCTAGTTCTTCTTGGCCCCGTACTTGGAGCGCGCCTGCTGGCGGCCCGAGACACCGGAGGCGTCGAGCGCCGCCCGGATCACCTTGTAGCGCACACCGGGGAGGTCCTTGACGCGACCGCCGCGGATCAGGACCACGGAGTGCTCCTGCAGGTTATGGCCGATGCCGGGGATGTAGGCCGTGACTTCCATGTTGTTCGTCAGCCGCACGCGCGCGACCTTGCGAAGGGCCGAGTTCGGCTTCTTCGGCGTCGTCGTGTAGACGCGCGTGCAGACGCCCCGCTTCTGCGGCGCGCCGCGCAGCGCGGGCGTCTTCGTCTTCGCCTTCTTCGCAGTGCGCGGCTTGCGCACGAGCTGATTGATGGTCGGCATGAACCTCTTCTCACGGGCGTCCGCAGACCAACGCGGCCGCCGTCGACAAACGGCAGGATCCCCGCGGCCGTTCTGGCCGCGGCGCGGAGTCTACCTTGCAGTAGGCTTTCGCGCGGCGGTTGAGCGGCACACGTCGGAGCCGCCTGGGCGGCTCACCGGGAGGGACTCTACCACGAATGACGCAATTTCAGGACCACGTGCCGTTCCATGAGAGCGACCCGGATCGCTGGTGGGAGAACGCGTCCCAACCGGTACGGGCACTGTACGCGGTGCTGCGCTCCAGCCCGCCGGGCGCAACGGTCGCCCTGCCCGAGCTGGCCGATCCGGCCACCGAGCCCGACACTGCGACGGCCTGCGCGGCGGCGGCCATGGCGCGCCTCGCCGAGAGCATCGCCGGCATTCCCGAAAGCGCACGTCTGAAGATCGACGGCGGGCCGTGGTAGACCTGACCGGCCAGGTCGCCGTGGTCACCGGCGGCTCGCGCGGGATCGGCGTCACGATCGCCGAGGACCTGGCGCGCACAGGAGCGCACGTCAGCGTCTGGTCGCGCGCCCCGGGCCCCACCACGACCGGCCTCGCAATCGCCTGCGACGTGACCAACCCGGCCGCCGTCGTCGCCGCGACGGCACAGGTCGAGGCCGAGCTGGGCCCGATCGACCTGCTCGTCAACAACGCCGGCCTGGCCGGCGCCTGGGGGCTCTTCGACGAGGTGCCCCCCGAGACGTGGTGGCGCGACTTCGAGGTGAACCTCCGCGGCGCCGCCCTCCCGACCCGCATCATCCTGCCCGTCATGGTCGCCCGCGGGCGCGGCCGGGTGGCGTCGATGGCGAGCGGCATGGCGAACGTGCCGAACCGCTACTGCGCCGCGTACGCCTCGTCCAAGTGCGCGCTGGTGGTGCTGATGGAGCGGATCGCGGAGGAGCTTCGCGACACCGGTGTCCAGGCCTTCTCGATGGCGCCGGGCCTGGTGATGACGGACATGGCCGACAGCGACGGCTTCCGCCGCTACAGCGGCTTCGACGACCTGCCGGCCGGTGAGTGGCAGACCGCCGGTGATTCCTCCGAGCTCGTGCTGCGGATCGCGGCCGGCGATGCCGACCCGCTGAGCGGCCGCTTCCTGCACGTCAAGGACGACCTGGACGAGCTCCTCGCCGAGCACACGCGCGGCATGTCGGACCTGCGCCTGCGGATGCGCCGGCCCGCCTGACGGTCAGAACCCGCCGGCCTCTCGCCCGGGGATCCAGTTCGTGCCGGCCAGCGGCACCCGCGCCATCGCCGCCGCCTCGATCGTGAGCGCAACGAGATCTTCCGGCTCGAGGTTGTGCACGTGCGACTTGCCGCAGGCGCGCGCGAGGGTCTGCGCCTCGAGCGTCAGCACGCGCAGATAGTTCGCGAGCAGCCGGCCACCCTTGACCGGGTCGAAGCGCGCCGCCAGATCGGGGTCCTGCGTCGAGATGCCGGACGGATCACGGCCGGCCTGGTAGTCGTCGTAGAAGCCCGCCGCCGAGCCGATCTCGCGGTAGTCGTCGTCGAGATCGGGGGAGTTGTCGCCGAGGGCGATCAGCGCCGCGACCCCGATCGACACGGCATCGGCGCCGAGTGCCAGCGCCTTCGCCACGTCGGCGCCCGTGCGGATGCCGCCCGAGACGATCAGCTGCACCTCCCGGTGCAGGCCGAGCTCCTGCAACGCCTGGACGGCGAGCGGGATGGCCGGCAGCGTCGGGATGCCGACGTGCTCGATGAAGACGTCCTGGGTGGCGGCGGTGCCGCCCTGCATGCCGTCGACGACGACCACGTCGGCGCCGGCCTTCACGGCCAGCTGCACGTCGTAGTAGGTGCGCGTCGCGCCCACCTTCACGAAGATCGGCTTCTGCCAGTCCGTGATCTCCCGCAGCTCGTGGATCTTGATTTCGAGGTCGTCCGGGCCGGTCCAGTCGGGATGACGGGACGCGGAGCGCTGGTCGATGCCCTTCGGCAGGTCGCGCATGGCGGCCACCCGGTCGGAGATCTTGTGGCCGAGCAGCATGCCTCCGCCGCCGGGCTTCGCGCCCTGGCCGATCACCACCTCGATCGCATCGGCCTTGCGGAGGTCGTCCGGGTTCATGCCGTAGCGCGAGGGGAGCAGCTGGTAGACGAGCTGGTCGGAGTGCCCGCGCTCCTCGGACGTCATGCCGCCGTCACCGGTGGTGGTCGACGTGCCGACCTCCGACGCGCCGCGGCCGAGCGCCTCCTTGGCGGGTCCGGAGAGCGCGCCGAAGCTCATGCCGGCGATGGTGATCGGGATCTTCAGCTGCAGCGGCTTCTTCGCGTGCCGCCCCCCGAGCGTGACGTCGGTCCCGCAGCGCTCGCGATAGCCCTCGAGCGGGTAGCGGGACACGGAGGCGCCGAGGAACAGGAGGTCGTCGAAGTGCGGCAGGCGCCGCTTCGCGCCGAAACCGCGGATGTCGTAGATGCCCTCCCGGGCGGCGCGCTGGATCTCGGCGATCGTCGCGCGATCGAACAGGTGGCTCTCGCGGAGCGTGGGGTCGAACCCGTTGCCGGCCATCAGTAGACGTTGTCGATCTTGAACGTGTACAGGTTGCGGGCCGAGCCGTACCGCCGGAAGTCGGCGACGTCGACACCGCGCACGCCCGTGTCGGCCAGCAGCCCGGAGAGCTCCGCGCGGTGGACGTCGCGGAGCTCCTTCTCGATGCAGTCGGCACCGAGGCCGGCGACCGTTCCGCGGACGTAGATGTGCGTCTCGTACATGGAGTCGCCGAGCGACTCGCCGGCGTCGCCGAGCACGACGATCGCGCCGGTCTGCGCCATGAACGCGCTCATGTGGCCGATCGAGCCCTCGACGAAGATCGCAGCGCCCTTCAGCGAGATACCGCACCGCGCCGAGGCGTCGCCGCGGATGTGCAGCAGACCGCCGTGCGCGGTCGCGCCCGCGGCCTGGCTGGCGTTGCCCGCCACCGTCACGCGGCCCGACATCATGGTCTCGGCGACGCCCTGCCCGGCATTGCCGGTCACGAGCACGTTCGCGTGCTGGTTCATGCCGGCGCAGTAGTACCCGGCGTGCCCGTCGATCACGACGTCGACGTCGGCGTCCAGCCCACAGGCGATGTTGTGCGCGCCGGACGGGTTCACGATCCGCCAGCTGCGCGGGCCGTCAGCGCCGCCGGCGAGGTCGTGCAGGCGCTGGTTCAGCTCGCGGAGCGACGTCTCGGCGAGGTCGACGACCTCGGTGGTCGCGGTCTCGGTCGCCATCAGACGCGCACTCCTTCCCAGATGTAGGGCGTGGCCGGATCGGGCTCCCAGATGCGGGCCGACTCGGCGCCGGGCAGCACGGCGATCGCGCGGAACTCGGACGCCATCGCGACCCAGTCGTCGGTCTCGGCCATCACCGCCGGCTTGCAGGCGATCGGGTCGCGGAAGACCGCGAAGCCGTCGGCGGTGCCGATCGCGAACGTGTAGAACCCGTCCAGGTCGTCGAGGCAGTGCATCAGCGCGTCGTGCAGCGAGTCGCCCTCACGCAGGCGCCACGTCAGGTAGCCGGCGGCCACCTCGGTGTCGTTCTCGGTGTGGAACTCGATGCCCTCGCGCCGCAGCTTACGGCGCAGGTCGTTGTGGTTCGAGAGCGAGCCGTTGTGGACGAGGCAGACGTCGAGGCCGGTCGAGAACGGGTGCGAGCCGAGGGTCGTGACGCGCGACTCGGTGGCCATCCGGGTGTGCCCCAGGGCGTGGCTGCCGCGAATGTCTCCCAGTCCGAACCGCTCCGCGAACACGCTCGGGAGGCCGGTCTCCTTGTAGATCTCGATCACCGAGCCGGCGCTCATCACGCGCACGCCGGGATGCTGCGCGCGCACCCAGGCCTGTGCGTCGGCGGCATCAGCGGCGACGACGAGCACGGCGTGCGAGGCGCGCCGGTGCACGGTCGCCTGGCCGCCGAACGCCTCGCTGAGGCCGTTCGCGACCGCCGCGAAGTCGAATGCCGGATCCTCGTGCTGGAGCGTCAGCTTGCAGGCGCCGGCGGGCGCCGGATCGCGGTACACGGCGACGCCGGCCGAGTCGGGGCCGCGGTCGTTCATCTGGACGAGCATCCGCGACAGGTGCTCGCCGAGCCGATCCGCGACGGCGTCGGACTTGCAGAAGAGACCCACGATTCCGCACATGGCGGATATGGTACGCATTCCGTGCCTTTAAGGGAAGGCCGGGTTGCGCAGATTCAGGCGGGGACGCGCAGCGCCGACCCGAGCGCGCCCAGCACGAGGTCGCGCGTGCGCTGCGCCGACAGCCAGTGCAGGCCCAGCTCGCGCTGGATGCCGAGTCCGTCGATCAGCGCCACGAAGGCGCCGGCGATCTCGCCGGAGGTGAAGCGGGGATGGAACGCGCCCGCCGCCACGCCCTCCTCGATGGCCTCGACGATCGGCTCGCGCCAGGCGCCGTAGGCGGCCTCGAGCACGGCGCGCAGCTCGTCCCGCCGGCGGGCGGCGGCCCAGAACTCGAGCCACAGCCCCCACCGCTCGAGGCGCGTGAACTCCTCGACGATCAGTGCCAGCCGCCGCCACGGGTCGCGGCCGCCGGCGAGCGCCATCCTGCGCGCGTTCTCGACGGCCACCCGGTTCGCCTCCAGGAACGCCGCACCGAGCAGCGCGTCGCGCGATCCGTAGTAGTGCTGCACGGTGCCGACCGCGACGCCGGCCTCCTCCGCCACGTCGATGTACCGCACGGACTCGAAACCATGCTCCATGATGGCTCGCATGGCGGCTTCGAGGATCTGGGGTCGACGCGCTTGCGCGACGCTGGGACGCGCCATGCGGTACAGGCTAGCGCGGTGCCGGATCACGTCCTACGGCACGTCGGGCTTTCCAATGCCGACCGTTGCCTTTATCGTACCGCCGTATGGGGAATGAGGATCGCTCGGACGGCATCGTGATCGACGCCGTCACGAAGATGTTCGGCGACTTCTGTGCGGTCGATGATGTCTCCTTCACGATCCGCGAGGGCGAGTTCTTCACGATGCTCGGTCCGTCCGGATGCGGGAAGACGACGACCCTGCGGATGATCGCCGGGTTCGAGGAACCGTCGGCGGGGCGGATCCTGCTGCAGGGCCGCGACGTCACGTACGTGCCGCCCGCGCGCCGCAACGTGAACATGGTGTTCCAGGCCTACGCACTGTTCCCGCACATGACCGTGTGGGACAACATCGCGTTCGGCCTGCAGATCAAGAAGGTCAGCCGCAACGAGACGAAGGAGCGCGTCGCCGAGGCGATCCGGACCGTGCGCCTCGAGTCGTTCGAGAAGCGCAAGCCGGGTCAGCTCTCCGGCGGCCAGCAGCAGCGCGTCGCGCTGGCCCGCGCCCTCGTCAACCGACCCGCGGCGCTGCTGCTCGACGAGCCGCTCGGCGCGCTCGACCTGAAGCTCCGGAAGGAGCTCCAGCTCGAGCTCAAGCACCTCCAGACGCAGACGCAGACCACGTTCGTCTACGTCACCCACGATCAGGAGGAGGCGCTCACGATGTCCGACCGCATCGCGGTCATGAAGGACGGCATCGTCGAGCAGATCGCAGCGCCGCGCGAGCTCTACGAGCGGCCCGCAACGCCGTTCGTGGCGGGATTCATCGGCGTCTCGAACCTGATCCACGTGCGCGTCGACCGTCGTGAGGGCGGACTCGCCGTGATGGATCTGGGCGGTGGCGAGCGCATCGTCGCGACCGACACGACGGGCGGTTCCGAGCTCGAGGTGACGGTCCGGCCCGAGAAGATCAAGTTCGCCGCCGGCGAGGTTGCGGCTGACACCGTCTCGAGCGTGTCCGGCGTCATCAAGGAAGTCATCTACCTCGGCTCCATGACGCAGCTGATGGTGGAGCTGCGCACGGGCGAGCAACTGGTGGTCCATCGACTGAACGACGAGGGCACCGACCCCACGGTCGGCGAGAGAGTCGTTCTGCACTGGGCGGCCGATCACAGCTACGTGATCGGTGGGAGGGCGTCGGTCGCGGCCGGCGCGGGTGGAAACGGTGACGGGTCATCACTCGTCGCCCAGACGGAGGGAGCATAAGGGTGGAAGACGGCCCCAACCTGAATCGCCGTGGGTTCTTCACGGCAACCGGCGGGATCTCGATCGCCGCGCTGCTCGCAGCGTGTGGCGGATCGGACTCGTCGACCGATACCGGTGGCGGCGCGGCGGGCACGTCGGCGGCTGCGCCGGCTGCGTCGAGCGCTGCCGAGCCCGCCAAGGCGGCAGCGCCGAAGTTCGATCCCGCCACCGAGACCGGTGAGATCAAGACGTTCGAGTGGGCCGGCTACGAGGTCCCCGACATGTGGGAGGACTACGTCAAGGGTCCCTACAACGCGGACTCGCCGATGAAGTTCACCTTCCTCGAGAACGACCAGCAGGCGCTCGCGAAGGTCGCCTCGGGCGTGAAGTACGACCTGATCCATCCGTGCATCGCGTACTGGCCCGACTACAAGGCCGCCGGCCTGATCCAGGCCTTCGATCCGTCGCTGCTGCCCGACTGGGAGGGCATCCCCGAGTCGATCCGCACGCCCGGCGTCGGCGAGGACGGCCTGATCTACCACGTCCCGTTCGACATCGGGTTCTCGGCGCTCGTCTACCGCAGCGACAAGGTCAACCCGGCCGAGCTGTCGTGGAACGTCCTGCTCGACGCGAAGTACAAGGGCCGGATGGCGCTCTTCTCCGATGAGGTCTCGATCATCAAGATCGGCCACCTCATCAACGAGGGCGGCCCGTCCGACCCGAACACGCTCACGACGGAGCAGATCAACGCGGCCGCCGAGACCATGAAGAAGGTCGCGCCGAACCTGCGGAACTTCTGGGCCTCCCAGACCGACACGGTGAACGACTTCGTGAACGGCAACGTCGACATGACGTACGTGTGGCCGGACGGTTACTGGAAGATCAAGAACCACGCCAAGATGAAGGGCGTGCCGATCGAGTACATGTGGCCCAAGGAAGGCCGCCTGGCCTGGGTCTGCGGGCTCGTGCTCGGCGCCGAGACCAAGGTGCCCGGCCGCGCCACGAGCGCCGTCGCGGCCGCCAACACGCCGAAGGTCGGCGCGTGGCTGACCGACGCGTACCAGTACGGCTCGGCGCAGCAGAACGGCGTCACCGACCTGATCAAGGATAAGGCGCTGCTGACGGCCTTCTCGCTTGACGATCCGACGGCGTTCGCTGCGCCGCGCGCCTGGTTCGAGCAGCCGCTGCCGAACCGTGCCGAGTACGTCAAGGCGGGCCAGGCCGTCAAGGCGTCCGTCGGCGCTACCTGATCGACACCCTCGGGTGGTGGGCGGCGACGCCCACCACCCGAGCTGGTCCCGGCACGATTTTCTTCATCCGTAGGAGGCACTGGTGGCATCGAACGTCGAGACGGGAGCACCGGCCGACGTCAGCGTGCGGGTCCGGCGCGAAGGTCGCCCCCGGGTAGGCCAGGGCATGACAACCTTCGGCCTGCTCGGGCCGACGGTGATCGCGCTCGCGATCTTCTTCCTGGCACCTCTCTGGTACATCTTCGAGTTCTCGACAGGCTTGCGGCACTTCTCGTCGCGACCGGCACTGGCCGTGCTGAACGGCGAGCTGACGGCGTTCAGCGGGTCGCTCTGGTCGAACTTCTTCGGCAGCGGCGTGGAGCTGCGGCTGATGCCGAACATCGGCTCGGGCCTCCGCGTCACCTTCCCGGCGATCGTGCTCGGGGTGGTGTTCGTCGCGCTGATCCTGGGCGCCGTGATGGGCAACCGGTTCGGCACGCGAGGCGGACTGATCACCGGCTTCTCATTTGCGCTCCTGATGGCGCCATTCCTGACCATCCCGTTCGGAAACACCCTGCTGCGCGTCTCCATGCTGTCCTCCGAGTCGGTCGACTTGCGGCTGTTCTTCAAGTCGGTGTCGATGGCCACCACCTCGTCGGTGATCGCGGTGCTGATCGCGTTCCCCGTCGCCTACTACCTCGCGTTCTGCGTCGAGAAGACGAAGTACACGTGGCTGCTGATCGTGATCACGCCGTTCCTGACGAGCTACCTGCTGCGCATCTTCGCGTGGAAGGTCGTGCTCGGTGACCAGGGCCTGATCAACTCGGGCCTGGCGTCACTGGGGGTGATCTCGGCCGACAAGCCGCTCAGCTTCCTGATCTACAGCCAGTTCACGGTGATGGTGGTGCTCACCTACGCGTGGGTGCCGTTCATCTGCCTGCCGATCTTCATCTCGCTCGAGAACATGGACCGCAAGCTGCTCGAGGCGGCCACCGACCTGGGAGCGAGCCGGATGAAGGCGTTCAAGAAGATCACGCTGCCGCTCGCCGCACCCGGCATCGTGGCCGCGTTTCTGTTCGTCTTCATCCCGTCGATCGGCGAGTACATCACGCCGTCGCTGGTGGGTGGGACGAGGGGCTACATGTTCGGCCAGGCGGTCGCCGACCACTTCGTCGGCGGCGCCTTCGACTGGCAGGGCGGCAGCGTGCTCGCGCTGTTCCTGCTCACCGTCGTGCTGTTCCTGACGGCCACGACCTCGAAGTTCCTGCGCGCTGCCGGAGGCACGGCATGAGCGCCGTCCCCGCCCCGCGCCCGAAGCCCGCAGGCCGCAAGCGCGGAGGCACCGGCTCGGTCGCGTTGTCCCCGAACGGCCGCCGCGCGCTGACGGTGTTCTTCGTCGCGTTCCTGATCTTCCTGTACGTGCCGACGGTGCTGCTGATCGTATTCTCGTTCAACGACTCGACCGTGGCGGCGTTCCCGCTGGCGGGCCTGACGATGAAGTGGTACTCGGCCGCGTTCTCCGATCATGAGATCCGCCAGTCACTGATGAACAGCCTGAAGGTGGCCAGCGCGTGCGGCGTCATCGCGACGCTGCTCGGCGTGATGGTCAGCTTCCCGCTGGCGCGCCGCAAGGTGTGGTTCCGGTCCGGCATCTCGGCGCTGCTGCTGCTGCCGCTCGTGGTACCCACCGTCGTGCTCGGCGTCGCGTTGCTGATCCTGTTCCAGCGCGGCTTCCTGCACGTGCCGCTCGGACTCGGCGCGGTGCTGATCGCCCACGTGATCATCGCCCTGCCGTTCTGCGTGCTGCTGATCATGCCCCGCATCGCGAGCATCGACAAGCGCCTCGAGGAGGCCGCGTTCGATCTCGGCGCGAGCGGGTTCACGACGTTCCGGCGCGTGATCCTGCCGCTGATCATCCCGTCCATCCTGTCGGCGTTCCTGATCGCGTTCGTCGTCTCGATCGACGAGGTGGTCGTGGCGAGCTTCCTCACCAGCGACGCCGTCACGTACCCGATCTACCTCTACTCGGGCCTGAAGTTCCCCGAGAAGACGCAGACCCTGATTCCCGTCGCGACCGTCATGATCGTGCTGTCGTTCGTGCTCGCGTTCGCGGCGGAGATGCTCCGCCGCGTCGGCGAGCGCCGCGTCGGCATGGAGACCACGCCGGGCACATGACCGCCCGCCGCCCGGTCCTCGCCGTCGCGCTCGCCGCCGTCACGCTCCTCGGAGCGGCGTGGGGCGGCGAGCCCGCGGCGACGCCGGCGGCCGCGCAGAAGACCCCGCAGCAGATCGGGGCCGAGAAGCTGCTCAAGGAGTACGAGGCGACGCCAGGCTGTGGCTGCACCGGCGCGGTGCGGGCCAAGGAGCGGGCCGCGACGCTGTTCACGTACGCCGGGCAGGGCCTCGTCGCCACCACCCGCTGACGCGCGGCGTCACCAGCGTGTCAGGGCCTCACAGCCGTCGGCCGTCACGAGCACGGTGTGCTCGAACTGCGCCGAGCGGCTGCCGTCGCGCGTGACGGCCGTCCAGCCGTCGGCGCGGACCCGCGCGCGCCCCGATCCGAGAGCCACCATCGGCTCGATCGTGAACACCATGCCCTCCTCGAGCACCGTCCGGGCGGACGCCTCGAAGCCGTGCGGCACGACCAGCGCGCCGTGGAAGTCGCGGCCGATCTCGTGGCCGACGAACTCGCGGACGATCCCGTACCGCCCGCGCATCTCCTTCTCGATCGCCCGCCCGATCGCGTTCACGGGCCGGCCCGGCTCGACGGCGGCCATGCCGGCCGCCAGCGCGCGACGCCCGGCGTCGAGCAGGCCCTGCGAGAGCCGGTCGATCTCCCCCACCGGCACGGTCTTGCACAGGTCGCCGTGGACGCCGTCCAGGTACACGGTCACGTCGATGCCGACGATGTCCCCGTCGGCCAGCACGAGCGGCCCGGGGATGCCGTGGCAGATCACCTCGTTGACCGCCGTGCAGATCGACCTCGGGAACCCGAGGTAGCCGAGCGGGCTCGGATACCCGCCGCGCCGCACGATCGCCTCGTGGCCGATCTCGTCCAGCTCATCGGTCGTGATGCCACCCCTGACGTGCGGCTCGACCTCGGCCAGCACCTCGGAGGCAGCGACGCAGGCCCGGCGGATCAGCGCGATCGTCTCAGGATCGTTCCGCACCGGCCGCGGCGCGCGCGGAGCCGGCCGGTCGGGCGACGCGACGTACGGCGGCCGCACGATGCGCTCGGGCACGGCCCTCACCGGCCGGGCCTCGCGATCACGTCGCGCTCCGGCTCGTCGCCGCGCAGGACCGCCGCCACGTACGCGGCGGCGAACACGTAGGGCAGGCGGACCGACTCGGCCGATGCCCAGGCGGCGTGCGGGTTGATGATCGTCCGCGGCCAGGTCAGGGCCGGCTCGCCCGGCAGCGGCGGTTCGACCGGCAGCACGTCGAGCGCGCAACCCGCCAGGTGGCCCGAGAGGAGCGCCTCGCCGAGGGCGGCGGTGTCGACGAGGCCGGCCCGCGAGCAGTTGACGAGGAACGAGCCGGGCCGCATCGCCGCGAGCGCATCGGCGTCGATGATGCCGCGCGTCCCGTCGGTCAGCGCCGCGTGCAGCGTGACGACGTCGGCGGTCGCCATCAGCTCGTGCAGCGACGCGCAGGGCACCGCGCCCGTCTCGCGGATGGCGGTGGCGGACAGGAACGCGTCGTAGACGGCGACCCGCATGCCGAGCGCGCGCCCGCGGCTGGCCGCGACCCGTCCGATGCGGCCGAAGCCGACCACGCCGAGCGTGGCGCGGGCGATCCGGCGCGGGTACGCCACCTCGTAGTCCCACTCGCCGGTCCGAACGCTGCGGTCGAGCAGCGTGACGCCCCGCAGCAGGTCGATCGTCATCGCGATCGCGTGGTCGGCGACCTCGTCGTCGCAGTAACCGGAGACGTTGGTCGCCCAGACACCGGCGGCCGCCAGCGCGTCGACGTCCAGATGGTCGAAACCCGTGGATGGCGTCGCGACGACGCGCAGGCCGGGGAGCGCCGCGATCTCGTCGCGGCCGACGCCGACGTCCGGGCCGGCCACGAGCGCGACGACGTCCGGCCCGGCCGGCATCTCGTCCCGCCGCTCGACGGCGACGTCGAGGCCGGCGCAGGCGCGCTCCATCTCGAGCTCGTCGCTCCACTGGTCGAGGAGGACGACGAGTCCGGTCACGGTGCCACCGCGGCGAAGCGGTCGGGCAGCAGCGCCGCGTCCCAGGTGCCCGAGACGAGGCTGTCGGCGACCACCGCCGCCGCGCCGGGCCCCCACGTGATGCCCTGCGCGTTGTGCCCGCAGCAGAGGAACAGCCCGTCCGTGCCCGGCACGGGCCCGTGCAGGGGCAAACCGTCGTCCGTCATCGGGCGCTGGCAGGAGCGCGTCTCGGCGATCTCGAGGTCGGCCAGCGCGGGCACGAACCGGATCGCGCGCCGGAGCACCGCGGCCAGCGTCTCGGGCGACTCGTCCCGGTCGCCCGTCGCGCGCGTGTGCGACGCGCCGATCACGATCCGGCCGTCGTCGTCCTGGCCGAGGCCGGCGGAGAAGCTGCCCGCCAGCGGCGCGCCGTCGGCCAGGTCGCGGACGGTCACGGCTGGCAGCGGCACGACGTCCCACGCGGCATCCTCGATCAGGTGCTGCAGGCGGAACGGCGCCGGACGCGTCATCGCGACGAAGCCGCGCACGCCGCGCACCGGCACGTCGTAGCCCGTGTCGCGCGTCAGGCGCCACGACCAGGGACCGGCCGCGATCACCGTCTGACGCGCCAGCAGCTGCCCCTGGTCGGTCAGCGCGCCGACGATGCTGCCGGCCCGCAGCAGCAGGCCGCGAGCCTCGCAGTTGACGTGGATGGTGGCTCCGTAGGATCGCGCCTCGTCGGCCCAGGCCATCGTGGCGGCCGCCGGGTCGATGCGCCGCGCCTCGATCAGGTAGCCGCCCGCCAGGTCGTCTGCGAGCTGCGGCTCGGCGGCCGCGAGGGCGGCCCCCGTGAGCACCTCGCCCGGCGCGCTGACGAGGTCGGCCGCGTCTTCGGCGACGATCAGCGAACCGATCGAGTCACGGTCCATGAAGAACGAGCGACCGGTCGCGAAGTGCAGCTCGCGGTACTCGCGGATGCTCTGCGCGGCGATTGCCTCGAGCTCGGGCGGGTGCGGGCCGACGACGAAGCCGGCGTTGCGCCCGGAGGCCGCCGAGGCGAGCCGGTCGCGCTCGCACAGGGTCACCGTCATGCCACGGCGAGCGCACTGCGCAGCGAGCGTCGTGCCGATGATCCCGCCACCGATGATCAGCACGTCCGCCACGGCGTGAGCGTAGCGGAAGCGGCGTTGCCGGCGACGCTACGCGACGGCGGGTGTGGGGTGCGCGATCAGCGCGCGCCGCTCGCCCAGCTCGGCCAGGATCGCCGAGCGCTGGCCGTCGAGCGAGAACCGCTCGCCCTGGCCCAGCTGGTACGCCGCGTCGTGGCGGCGGAGCACGTTCACGAAGACGTCCACGAGGTGCCGGTCGAACTGCGCGCCGGCGCCACGGCGAAGCTCGTCGACGGCCTCCTCGGGCGCGAGCGCCGAGCGGTACGGCCGGCAGGACGTCATCGCGTTGTACGCGTCGGCGAGGCCGATGATGGCGGATGCGAGCGGAATCCGGTCGCCGACCAGGCCGTCGGGGTAGCCACGGCCGTCGGGGCGCTCGTGGTGGTGACGGATGAAACGGGAGATCTCGGCGAAGAACGGCGCCTCGCCGGCGATCTGCTCGCCGATCTCGGGATGACGGCGGATGTGCGACCACTCGTCGTCGTCCAGCGGGCCCTGCTTGTTGAGCACCTCGGTCGGCACGCCGATCTTGCCGATGTCATGCAGCAGGGCGGCGAGCTGGATCTTCGCGACGTCCTCAATCGGCAGGCCCTGCGCGTTCGCGAGGTCGCGGGCGTAGACGGCGACGGCGGCGGAGTGACCGGCCGTGTGCTCGTCCCGCGCATCGAGCGCGCGCACGAGCGATAGGGCGAAGGTCATGTTGCCCTCGGACAGCCGCATCGACAGGTCGGCGGTCTCGCGGTACAGGCGCAGTAGCAGGTGGGCGGCGAGCACCGGCGCGAGCACCAGCAGCAGGCTGCCGACGCCGGCCAGGCGGTAGCCGTAGGCGAGGCCCATCACGATCGGCACGGCGAGCACGGCGCCGACCGAATCGGCCACGGCCGTGATGCGGATCTGCCCGCCGATCGGCGTGATGCGGCGAGCGACGACCACGAGGCTCATGCCGGCGAGGTTGACGGCGAACAACGCCAGCGCCGCGATGGTGGTGCGGGCCGCGAGGCTCGAGTCGGAGTGGGCGGCATATCCGGCCACGACGCCCTCGATGGCGTACAGGCCCGAGAACGCCAGCCACTTCGCGCGCGGGCCGCCCCGCAGCTCGACGGTGGCGGCGACGAGGCCGGTAATGGCCGCGGCGGCCGGACCGCAGATGACGGCCGCGAGGATCGCGAGGAAGCCGGACGCCGACACCTCGATGCGCCCGGTCAGCCGACCGCCGAACACCTCGGCGACGAACGCGGCCAGCGCGAGCACCGCGACGACCGTGGGATCGGTGCCGAGACCGAGGTCCTGGAGGGCGAAGATCGTCAGGACGAGGCCCGACACCGCGAGGAACGCGGTTAGGCCTGCGGTTCGCGCGTCACTGAGGACACGCTCCTGAGTCTCCCTCGCTGCGAGCACGACGAACAGCCTCCCTGGTCGCCGTACGGCGATCCACGGAAGGTAAAGGAAACTTTTCGCAGATTCAAGTCCTTAGCGGCGGAGAATCGCCGCAAAGGTCACCAACCCTTGGCGCGGCCGGCGACGGAAGCGACGGTGACGAGGGTGGAAAGAGCAGCGGCAACCTTGGTCTTATCGCGCATGTGAAGTCCTTTAACGGGGGCCTGGACGAGCACCCGCAGCGTCGCGCGCAAACCCCCCTGGGGACAAGAGACACGCTGCGCGAGGATTGCCCAGGTTCCCGCACAGATCACCTCGTTTCCAACGTGTAGACACCCCAGGACGACGAAGGGCCGCCCGGTGGGCGGCCCTTCGCGGTACCTGGAGCGGTCGGCGAGGCGGCGCTAGTCCTCTTCGCCGGCCAGGTCGAGGCCCTCGAGCGGCACGTGATCGTCCTCCGTCACGGCGAGCTCGGCCTCGAGGGCGTCGTCGTCGTAGTCGGCGGGGTTCAGCAGCGTGTCGCCGAAGCCGTCACGCGGTGCGATCTCGATGTTCCGGTAGTCGCGCAGACCGGTTGCAGCCGGGATCAGCTTGCCGATGATCACGTTCTCCTTGAGGCCCATCAGGCGATCGATCTTCCCCTCGATCGCGGCGTCCGTGAGGACCTTGGTGGTCTCCTGGAACGACGCGGCCGACAGGAAGCTCTCGGTCGCGAGGCTGGCCTTGGTGATGCCGAGGATCTGGCGGTCACCGGTGGGCAGCTCGGCCGCCGGCTGTCCGGCCAGCTCCTCGCGGGCCCGGACGAAGTCGGCGATCTCGACGAACTGGCCCGGGAGCCACTCGGTCGAGCCCGGATGGTCGAGGAGCACGCGGCGGGTCATCTGCCGTGCGATCACCTCGATGTGCTTGTCGTTGATCTCCACGCCCTGGGCGCGGTAGACCTGCTGCACCTGCTCGACGAGGTAGCGGGTGGCCCGGGCGACGCCCGAGGCCATCAGGTCGGTCGGGGCGAGCACACCCGGCAGTACCGGCTGGCCCTCCGACACGATCTGGCCCTCGAGCGAGAC
>JBBQFB010000082.1:0-15888 GCA_038321545.1 Gaiellales bacterium | reverse complement strand
CCCGGGCTGCGGGCCGCAAACACGCTCACCAGCCAGTCGAACGTGTCGCGCAGCGCCGCTCGCCGCTTGTGCAGCGCGCTCTGCGTCGGCAGGTACGGGAACAAGCCGTCCAGCTGCCGGCGAGCGGCGCGCAGGAACCTGCGGTCGGACGGCTGGTCAACGATCACCTGCGCAACGCACAGCGTCACCACCTCAGCATCCGTCAGCCGCCGCCGCGCATTTCGAGGCCGCTCGGGAAGGAGATCGTCCGCCGTGCAGAACACACTGATCAGCAACAGCTCGAGGTCGGCGTCCATCGAACGGCCCTCCAGGGTCGACGACTGGTTCAGCAGCGCCGACTTCGAGCTGTTTCCCGCGGACCCTGCCTCGCCAGCCGCGACCTACGCCGTGGAATCAACCATCTAGCCCGGCGTCGGGAACGGAACGCCGGCCGTCATGCCGCCGTCGGCGATCAGCTCCGCGCCATTCACGTACGCCGCGTCGTCCGAAACCAGGAAGGCGATCACGTTCGCGATGTCCGCCGGCTGCGCGAAGCGGCCCAGCGGGATGCGCGCCAGGATCGGCGCGGCGTGCTCCGGGTTGTGGACGACGAACTCCGAGATGCGCGTGTCGACGATGCCGGGGTGGATGACGTTCACGCGGATGCCGCGCGGGCCGAGCTCGAGGGCCGCCGTCTTCACGAGCGCCACGACGCCGCCCTTCGACGCGTTGTAGGCGGCGGCGCCGCCCTCCACCCAGAACGCGTTGGTCGAGCCCGTGGCGACAATCGCGCCACCGTCCGGCATCACCCGCGCCGCCTCGAGGATGCAGTGCAGCACGCCGTCCAGGTTGACGCGCAGCACTCGGCTCCAGACCGCGTAGTCGGTGGTCGAGATCGGCCGGAAGTCGGTGATGCCGGCGTGCGCGACCATGATGTCGAGCCGGCCGAAGCGGTCGACGGCGCCGTCCACGAGAGCCGCCACCGACGGCTGCCGGCCGACATCGACGCGCGCTGAGGCCGCCCGCTCGCCGGTCGGGTCGAGGGCGGCGGCAGCCGCCGCCGCGACCTCGTCGTCGATGTCGGCCAGCACGACCCGCGCGCCACGCTGCAGCAGCGTCGCGGCAGTTGCGAGCCCGATGCCACGGGCGGCGCCCGTCACGATCGCGACGCGGTCCTCGAGTGTGCGAGCGGTCATCAGGTTTCCTCTTCCACGGTCGCTGCGGCGATCATACGGCGATGAGCTTGATCGGGATCGACGTGGGGTCGAGCGTCACCAAGACCGTCGCCTTCGCTGCCGACGGCACGCTGCTCGCGCAGGCCGACGAGAGCGTCCGCGGCACCCACGCCCGCGACGGCCGGTGGGAGGTCGACGCGAGCATCGTGCTGGCCGCGACCTGGCGCACCGTGCAGGCCGTCGCGACGCATCCCGCCGTCCGCCGCGACCCGCCGACCGCGCTCGCCGTGTCTGCATCCGGCCGCGAGGTCGTGCCGGTGGCGAAGGACGGGACGCCGCTCGGGCCGCTGCTGCGGACGGCCGACCGGCGGGCCGCAACGGTTCGGGCGCGGGCCGACGAGACGACGTCGGAGGAGGTCTGGGTCGAGCGGTGCGGGCACGTCCCGGATCAGATGGATCCGATGAACCGGATGCTGTGGTGGCGCGAGACGCACCCCGACGTGTACGGGCGGACGCACCAGTTCCGCGGCTGGCACGAGCTGATCACCGACCACCTGTGCGGGCGCGCCGTGAGCGACCATGGCATCGCCGGCAAGTGCTTCGCCTACGAGCTCGCGACCGGCGACTGGTCGTGCGAGCTCCTCGAGACGTGGCAGATCGATGCGCGGCTGCTGCCGGAGGTGCTGCCCTGGGGCGCGCCGGTCGGCACCATCGATCGGGCCGTCGCGGCGACGCTATCGCTGCCCGCGGGGCTGGTCGTCGGCACCGGCGGGTTCGACACCTCGTGCGCGGCGATCGGATCGGGCGCCGCCGCGCCCGGCGTGATTGGACTCGTGGTCGGATCCTGGGAGTCGCTCGTCGCGCCCATCGACGCGCCGCTGCCGGCGCGCGAGGTGATCGACGGCCGGCTCGCGGTCGGGCCCCACGCCGGTGCCACCGGCCTGGGGGCGTTCGCGCTCAGCCCCAACGGGACCGTCGTGCTCGACCGGATCCGCGAGCTGCTGTCGCTGTCGATCATCGAGCTGGCGGCGGCGCTGGCCGAGAGTGGACGAGAGCCCAGTCCGGTGCTCGCCGTCCCGCACCTGTCGGGCGCCACGAACCCGTGGAAGGAGGGTGCCGGCTCGCAGGGCTCGCTGCTCGGGATCACGCTCGCGACGTCGAAGACGGACATCGCGAAGGCGATCATGGAGGGCATCGCGTTCGACCTCGCCCTGACCATCGACCGGCTTCGCTCGGCCGGTGCACCGCCAAGGCTGATCCGCGCCACCGGCGGCGGCGCACGGTCGGACTGGTGGATGCAGCTGAAGGCCGACCTGACCGGCGTCCCGTTCGAGGTGGTCGACCAGCCCGAGGCGGGCGCGCTCGGCGCCGCGATCGCGGCCGGGCTCGCCGACGGCACGTATCCGTCGCTCGCGCCCGCCCTCGCGGCCGTCGTGCACCCGGCCCGCAGGTTCCAGCCCGATACCGGCCGCCGCGCGCTGTACGACGACCGCTTGGCGGAGTACCGGACGACGGTCCCGGCGCTGCTCGGCCACCGCCATCGCGGCTAGTGCGGAGCCGCTGCGGCTCTCGGATCGACGCGCAACAGCAAGCCACCGATCGCGGCCGCCAGCAGGGCGAAGATCGCACCGACCACGAACGCCGCGTGATAGCCGGAGTTGAGCGCCTCGAGCGCCGCCGTGCCGGATGCGCGCAGGCGTTCAGAACGCGCGGCCGCGAGGCTGGCGAGGATCGCGAGACCGAGCGCGCCACCCATCATGAACGCGGTGTTGACGACGCCCGAGGCGAGTCCGGCATCGGCCGGTTCGACGCCGCTCATGGCGGCCAGCAGCACCGGGTTGAAGGCCATGCCGGCGCCGCACCCGAGCAGTAGCATGCTCGGCAGGACGTCGATCACGAAGTCGCCGTCGACCGGCGCGCGGGCGAACAGCAGCAGCCCGATCGCGGCCAGCGTGAGCCCGAAGGCCAGCGGCACCCGGATGCCGAACTTCATCACGAGCTTGGCCGAGAGGCCGACCGAGAACGCGCCCATGATCAGGTTCGACGGCAGGAACGCGAGGCCGACCTGCAGCGGCGAATAGTCGAGCACCAGTTGCAGGTAGAGGGCCGACAGGAAGAACCAGGCGAACATCCCCGCCGCCCACAGCACGCCCGTCACGTTCGCCCACACCACGTTGCGGCGGCGGAACAACGAGAGCGGCACGAGCGGCGTCTCGATCCGCGACTCGATCGTCAGGAACGCGGCGACCAGCACGACGGCGGTCGCGAGCAAGCCGAGCGTCTGCACCGTCAGCCAGCCGGTCTCGTTGCCGTTCACGATCGCGTACACAGCGAGCATCAGCGCGCCGGTGACCGTCACCGCACCGGCCACGTCGAGCCCTCCGGCGCCCTTGCGGCCGCCCGTCTCCGGAACGAGGATGCGGCACAGCACGAACACGGCGACGCCGATCGGGATGTTGACCAGGAAGATCCAGTGCCAGTCGAGCGTGTCGGTGAGCACGCCGCCGAGCAGGACGCCGAGGCTGCCGCCGCCCGACGCGACGAACCCGGCGACGCCCATCGCCTTGGCGCGCTCCTCGGGCTCCGTGAACATCGTCATCATCAGCGACAGGCCGACAGCCGAGACGACGGCGCCGCCGAGCCCCTGGATCGCGCGGCCCACGATCAGCATCTCCTGCGACTGCGCGAGACCGCAGCCCAGCGACGCGACGGTGAACAGCACGAGCCCGTACTGGAACAGCCGGCGGTGCCCGAACAGGTCGCCGAGCCGGCCACCGAGCAGCAGGAAGCCGCCGAACGTGAGCAGGTAGGCGTTCACGACCCAGGCCAGCGAGGCCTCCGAGAAGCCGAGATCCTCCCGCACCGACGGCAGCGCGACGTTGACGATCGTCGAGTCGAGCACGATCATCAGCGTGCCGCCGCACAGGACGAACAGCGCGAGCCAGCGCGTACGGGCCTCGGTCCTCACCGCCATCGGGTCACGTCCTCCGTTCGTCTCTCAGGTCGAAAGAGCAGACGGCCCACCCTTGCAAAACTCATCGGTGCTCGCGCTACCGGCTTCGCGCTCAAGGGTCACGCCCGTGACCCCGACTCGCGGGAGACACCTGGCGGAGGAGCCGGTGTCGCCTTCATGGGAGAAGCATCGCCGCAGGCGGCGATCCCGAAACTTCGGCCTCCCGGCGTCCTTACCGGCGCCCGGACGAACCGCCGCAGTGTGGCCCGCCGTACCCGGCGAGGGCCGTCACGGCGCGGCCGCGGCTGACGCGAACACCGCGGTGATCTCCTCGAGCACCGTGTAGCGGCAGTTGCTGCCGTGCAGCACGAGCACCAGATCGCCTGCCGAGAGCCGCGCCGGCGGGCCGCCGTCGACCTCGAGCGTCAGCTCGCCGCTAACGACGAACACGCCCTCGTCGGCCCGGTTCGTCACCTCGACCGTCAGCGGCGGACAGCGCCACATGCCGAACGTCAGCCGCGTCGGCTCGACACCGGCGAGCAGGTGGAGCGCTCCGAACGGGTCGCGGTCGCCGTTGACGGCGAAGGCCCGGTAGTCGCCGGCGGCGGCATTGGAGATGGTCGGGGATGGCACGGCGGAACCTCCGTCAGCGGATGAACTGATCGACGAAGTCGGCACCGAGGCCGTTGGCCGCGTACGCCTCCTTGCACAGCTCGATCAGGCCGACATTGTCTTCCACGTGCACCACGGCGTCGTTGTCGTCGATGTAGAGCACCGCGCCGCAGATCACGAAGAACGTCTGCATCTCGTCGCAGTCGTCGTCGACCGTCAGGGTGTGGACCTCGCCGGGCGGCTCGAACACGTAGGAGCCCTCGGTCGCGACCCAGGTGTGCTCGAGGTAGCGCCAGCTTCCCTTCAGCACGAAGCCGTGGACGGGCGACGGGTGGCGGTGGCGGCTCAGCACGCCGCCGCGGCGGACGCGCAGGATCTCTCCGTGCGAACCCGTGTTCATGTCGAAGAACAGCGGCCGGAACGAGACGTTGGGCTCGATCTCGACCCACACGCGTTCGTCGTCGGGCTCGGGCACGACGAGCTCGGGGCGCATCCCGAGGTGGCCGAGCACGGGCGGGTCGTACGTCGCGTGCTCCGACTTGGGCGGCAGGGCGATCTCCATCGTGCCTCCTGATCAGGTCGAGGTGCCGAGCTCGGCGGTCAGTTTCTCGACCAGCTGACGCTTCGCATCGTCGTCCATCTTGCCGAGCTCGTTGTGCAGCGCGCGCTCGTCGACGTGCTGGTTCCACCAGTCGACACTGTCGGCTCCGAGCAGCGCCCAGCGTCCGACGATCTGTCGCGACACCTCGTTGGATGGCGCCATCACCCAGCCGGCCTTCGCATCGCGCACGAGCCGCTCGATCTCGTTGGCGCGCATGTACCCGCGGCCGCCGCAGATGTGCAGCATCTCGTCGGACACGCGGTTGGCCAGTCCGGCAGCGAGCACCTTCGCCTCGAGCCCCCACGCCGTGAACGCGGTGCGCGGCGCGGCGTCCGGATCGCTCGCGTACTGCGACCAGCTGCCGCCGTCGGTGGCGTCGTCCATGGCCTTCGCCATCGCGTAGGCGAACATGCGCGACGCCTGCGCCTCGCAGATCGCGCGGCCGTAGGCGTCCTGCACCGTCGCGTAGTCGGCGATGCGGCGGCCGTACTGCGTGTGCGAACGCCGCAGCGCGTGCCTTCGCGCCACGTCCAGACACGCCATCGCGAGCCCGTTGTACGCGCCGGCGTACTGCAGGAAGGCGAGCGGATCGATCGCCTCGTCGTTCGAGCGGGCGCCGTCGCCAACCGGACCGACGATCCGGTCGAACGGGATCACGGCATCGATCTCGACCGGCCCCGACTGGTTGGCGTGCATGCCCATCGCATCCCAGACGCCCGGGTTGGCGTCGACCTCGTCCGGATAGAGGAGGAACACCGACAGATCGGAGTAGTCGCCCGAGAACTCCGGGCTCGTCGTCTGCGTCAGGTACCACCGCGCGTAGCCGCTGGACGTCGTGAAGGCGGCCGTCTTGCGCACGTGCCAGCCCTCGTCGACGCGGTCGGCGCCCGACGTCTTCGGGTACCAGAAGTGGCCGCCCGTCTCGGGGTCGGTGTAGGACGCCGTGCCGATCAGTGCATCCGAATCCATGCGGCGCAGCAGCGACTGGATCTCGGGGTTGCCGTGCGCGCGGAACACGAGGCCGCCGACGGCGACGAGGTGCATCATGAAGATCACCGCCGTCGACGGGCAGCCGTAGCGCGCGATCGCCTCGGTCGCCATCAGCACCTGGACGTGGCTCGCGCCCCGACAGCCGTACTCCTTCGGCGCGATCATCGCCAGCAGGCGCAGGCGCGCGAGCTCCTCGACGCTGGCCCACGGGTACGCCGCCGTGCGGTCGCACTCGATGGCGAGCGGCCGGATCACGCGCTGGCAGCTGTCGATGATCTCGGCCTCGAGCGCGCGGTCCTCGTCGCTCAGGAACCACGTCGGGTCGAAGTCGTATCCAAGCCCGTAGTACGGCTCGTCGCCCCACATCTTCACGTCCGGTGCCGCCATGACCCCATCATCGCGTTGCTTTCCGCCGTCCTGGCACGAGCGTGCCCGCCCTGGCACCTGGGTGACATTCGTGCGAAAGCGTGGCGGTTCGACGCCCGGGGTCTGACCCCGAAACGCCCGACCACGGGGGTCAGACCCCAGAACGCAATGTGCCGGAAGGCGCGAGAAAGAGCCCTTGCGGCACGGATGGTCGGCGGAACGACGCGGAGCGTGTGGTGCTGGTGACGAATCGGTCGCTACGGTCGACGCAGCCGCGTCAGCCGCGCAGCTGACGGCGGTACGCACCCGGCGTGACGCCCGTCAGCGAGCGGAACACGCGGCCCAGGTGGCTCGGCGAGCTGAAGCCCGTTCGCGCCGCAATCTCGGCTGCCGGCAGGTCGGTGCCGTGCAGCAGGTGCCGGGCGCGCTCCACCCGGCGGGCGCGCAGGTAGCCGTACGGCGTCTGGCCGGTCGCGGCCCGGAACGAGCGCGCGAAGTGCGCGCGGCTGAGACCGGCGGCGGCCGCCAGATCATCGAGTGACACGTCGCGCTGCAGCTCCGCCTCGATCAGGTCGCGCACCCTGCGCAGCCCGGCCGGCGCCAACCGCGTGGCGACCGGCCCGGCGTCGGGCAGCGAGCACGACGTGCGGAGCAGGTGCAGCGCAATGGTCTCCGACAGGGCCTCACGGAACAGCGCGCCCGCGAGACCGCCCGAGCGTCGCTCGTCGAGCAGCGCCTGTGCGAGCGACCGCAACAGCCGGTCCTCGAACGCGAACCGCGCGACGGGCTCGGGCGCGACCCGGCCCGCGCGACCGGCCATCTCCGTGAGCCACCGCGGATCGACGTACAGGTGGAGCTCGTCGGTGGCGGCGTCCCACCGCCACGTGTTCTCGCGCTCGGCCGGCAGGATCAGCGACATGCCGGGGCGGAAGCGGGCCCGGTCGGCGTCGCGGCCGAGGTCGCGCTCGATCACCAACGCGCCGCGCAGGGTGAACGAGATGTAGTGCGCGTCGAGCGGCGGCAGCTCGACCCGGTCCGGCAGATCCGCGAACCGGAACATCGCCACGTCGACCGGCTCGGCCGGCGATGCGGGCACGGGAGCCAGGTCGACGCCCCCGAGCAGGCGCACCCACTCGCGGGGTGAGACGAGGTCGCGCTGCGGTGCGGCCGGCGATGCCACCGACGACACGATATCCCGGATCACCTGGCGCGATTCACTCAACCCGCCGCCGCTTGCGGCCGATGGGTGTCCGGATGTCCCAGTACCGCGCCGGCCGGCTCGACGACGAGGGTCTCGCGCGCCTGCTCGCCGCCATGGACGCCCACCTGTTCGTGGCCGAGATCGATCCCGTCGAGGGGTACCGCGACGTGTACACCGGCCCCGGAGAGGATCGCCTGCTGGGCGGTCTGCCGCCCGACGGCGAGGAGCCCGGCGAGGCCTGGAGCGCGCGGGTCGACCCCCGCGACGATCCACGCTACCGGGCCGCCATGGAGCTGGCGCAGTCCGGGCAGCCGGCCGAGGTCGAGTACCGGCTGCTCGGGTACGACGGCGTGACCCGCTGGGTGCAGGAGCGATGCCGGCCGTGGCACGACGACGACGGGCGCCTGATGCTGGATGGCCTCGCGGTCGATGTGACCGTGTGGCGCGAGGCGCAGGACCGGCTCCACGCACGGCTGGAGGACGCGCTCGAGTCGATGACATCGGCGCACCAGGAGGCCGAGCTGCGGTCGCGCACCGACAGCCTCACCGGCGTCTTCAACCGGCGCCACTTCCACGAGGTGCTGGCCGCCGAGCTGTCTCGCGCGGAGCGCGACCGGTCGACGCCAGGCGTGCTCGTCGTCGACATCGACCACTTCAAGCGCGTCAACGACTCGTTCGGCCACCAGGTGGGCGACGCGGTGCTGGTCGAGGTCGCGAGCCGGATCTCGATGGTCCTGCGGTCGTACGACTCGATCGCCCGCTGGGGCGGCGAGGAGTTCGTCGTGCTGGCGCCCGCCGTGCCCGACGAGAGCGTCCTCGGACGCGTCGGCGAGCAGCTGCGACGCGCCATCGGGAGCCGGCCGATCCACGCTGCCGGACGCGAGATCGCCGTGACGGCTTCGGTCGGCGCGGCGCGCGCGAGCGGTCACCTCGGAAGCCCGGATGAGCTCATCGACGCGGCCGACCAGGCCCTCTACGTCGCCAAGCGGCGCGGGCGCAACCGCGTCTGCCTGTTTACCGACGTGACCGGTGTCGACCTCGTCGCGGAGGAGCCCGAGGTCGTGCGGCTGGCCCAGGCCGTGTCCCTCGCCGTCAGCGTCCGTCCGAGCGCGCGCGCCGACGATCCGGAACCGCACGCCGAGCAGGTGGCCGAGCTGGCGGCACGGGTCGCGACGCACCTCGGCCTGCCGGCCTCGAGCGTGCTGCTGTGCCGCATCGGCGGGTGGCTGCACGACCTCGGAAAGGGTGCGCTGCCCGATCACCTGCTCGCGAAGCGCGGTCCGCTCGACGACCAGGAGCTGGCGCTGATGCAGATGCACCCCGTCGTCGGCGAACAACTCGTCCGGCGGATCGGCGGCCTCGAAGACGCCGCTCCGATCCTGCGCCATCACCACGAGCGGTTCGACGGCCAAGGCTACCCCGACGGCCTGCGAGGCGGCGCGATCCCCATCGAGGCCCGCATCGTGGGCGCGGTCGAGGCGTACTCCTCGATGACGTCGGGGCACATCTACCGGCGCAGCCGCGACCAGTCCGAGGCCGTCGCGGAGCTGTGCCGCGAGGCCGGCGCGCAGTTCGACCCCGACGTCGTGGTCGCCCTGCAGGCGGTGTTGGAAGCTGACCTGGAGCGGATCCGCGAGGAGCTCCAGGTCGCGCGGAACTCCGGCGGCGAGCCGCCGGGCGGCCTCAGCGTCGTTCCGCCGACTCGCTCGTAGCTGCGGAACCACCCGCCGGCGGCGGCCGCTCGATGCGGATGCCGTCGACGCTCGTAATCGCCTCGTCCGATACCCACCACCGGTACCGGTTCAGGCTCGACTCGCGTGCCAGCAGCTCGGCGGCACCGCTGGCCCGGTCGGCCGACAGGTGGGTGGCCGCGACGTGCGCGTCACCTGGCGACCCGACGACGAACCGGACGTCGATCGACCGGATGCCGCCATGCGAGAAGCGCCAGTGGAAGACGCGCTCGTCCCGCCCGCCGAAGCCGGTCTCCTCTCCGATATATTCGATCGCCCACGGCACTGATCGTTCTCCCCGCCCCGGCCACGTGGTTCTCTTACTTGAGAGAGCACCGACCGGGTCACCCTGATAAGGCACGCGGCGGCACGGGAGCACGGATGGCTCCCCGGGGCGGATTTCGTGTCCCAGAACGGCGTTAGCCGACCCGAACCTCCCCCATCGCCTCGCGGCCGGGTCGCTGCGACACCCGCATCACGAGGTAGATGGCGAGGGTCGCGCCGACGGCCAGCACCAGGTCGCCGACGCTGACGAACTTGCCGGCCGGCAACTCGATGACGTCGCCGAGCATGGGCAGCATCGTGTCGTCACCGATCGGCGTGCCCTTCAGACCATCGCCCAGCTTCGCGGCCGACGCGCTGTAGGGCATCGCGCCGTTGAGCAGGATCGGGAGCGCGTTCAGCGCACCGCCGGTGACGAGGATCCCGAACGCCATCCGGCCCAGACCGTGCGCGGTCGAGACGCGCACGACGCCCCAGACGAGCAGGACGGCATAGCCCGAGGCGAGCGCGACGCTGCGCGGCAGCAACGGCAGCAGCTGCAGGGCGAACCCGACCGGCACGAGCAGGTCGAGCCGGGCGAGGGCGATGCCGCTGTCCCGCGGCCGGAGCCGCGCGAACAGCAGGCCGAGGGCGGGCGGTGCTCCGAAGAGCACCACCGCCATCAGGATTCGACCGGTCATCAGGCCGGGTAGAGGTGCGGTGCAGCCATCGCGAGGAAGGCGAGGGCGATCAGCACGACGAGGAGGATGCGTGCGGCGGACGTGTTCATGGGGTCTCCGTTTCCGATGCTTGGACTGGAGAGGGCGCCCCCACCCTTCAGAGTCCGGGATTGGGTCATCTGATAACCCGGATCGCGCTGCAACGGTGAAAGGGGTTAGATTGCTTACGGAATGCACCGAACCGAGCTTGCCGGATTGCCGGAACTGGTCGCGCGCTGCGCCGACGGGGATCGCGACGCGCTGACGGAGATGTTCATCCGGCAGCGCACGACGGTGTTCGGCGTCGCCCGCGTGCTCCGGCTCGCCCCGGAGGACGTCGAGGATCTCGCCCAGACCACGTTCGGCGCGTTCGCCGACTACGCGCATCGCATCCGGAGCCCCGACGCGGTGCCGGCGTGGTTCGCCCGCACGGCGCGTCACGAGGGTCTGCGCATCCTCCGCCGACAGGGCCGCGAGATCCCGACCGACGAGGTGCCGGAACGGCCCTGGAGCGACCATGAGCCCGTCGAGGAAGAGCTCGCCGATCGGGCCCGGTCGTTGCAGGAGGCGATCGACTCGCTGCCACCGCGCGACCGCGAGCTGGTGGTCTTCCTGCTGACCCGTCCCGACGCCTCGTATCGAGAGATCTCGGAGGCGATCGGTATGCCGATCGGCAGTATTGGCCCCATTCGGGGCCGTGCTTTCGGTCACCTGCGTGAACTTCTCGGCGCCGAGGGTATCAACGGCGCACTTCTCGACTCTTAAAAGGTGAGGAGAGTAGCCTTTGCGTATCTTGTCCGACTCTGAATCGTTCGATCTCAACGCGCTCGGCGCGCGTCTGGACCAGGAGGACGACGCCAGCGAAGTGCTCGCGCGGATCGAGGCCGTCGCGCAGCGGGTCCTCGATGCGCGTGACCCCGAGGCGGCCGTCGCCTCGCTCGACTACGACTCGATGCTGGACGACGACTGGCGCACGCGTCTGCGCAGCGGACGCACGCAGCGGGTGCTGGCCTTCGCGACGCCGTCGTTCGCGGTGGACGTCGAGGTCGAGGTCGTCATCGAGCGGCGCGCGCTGACGGGCCAGATCGCCCCGCCGGCCGAGGCCGCAATCGTCGCGATCCATCGCGAGGGCAGGACGAGCTTCGCGAGCGACAAGCAGGGTCGGTTCCTGGTCGACGACCTTCCGGCCGGCCCGGTCCGCCTGTCCATCCGTCGGGCGGGCGAACGGCCGGTCGAGACCTCGTGGGTCGCGATCTAGCGTTCGAGGAGCGGATCCAGCACGATCCGGCGGCGGCGATCCGCGAGCTGACCGAGGCCCTCGCCGGTGTCCGTGAGAGCGACCATCCCGAGCTGCTGCGGCTGCTCGCCATGGCCCACCAGCGGACGGGCGATCGAGCGCAGTCGCTCCGGGCATCGCGCCGCGCGGTCCGGGCCGCACGTACGGCGGCCGATCCGGAGGGCGTCGGCCGGGCGCTCGCCACGCACGCCAACGCGCTCGCCCTGAACGGCCGGATGACCGACGCCGCCACGAGCGCCGATGAGGCGCTCCGGCTGGTCGGGCCGGACGACCGCGGCATCGCGCTGCTGTACCGCGGCGTCGTGCACTGGCGCGCCGGCGAGCCGATGGACGCGATCCGCAGCAACGCCGCCGCCGAGCGCGCGTTCCGGAGGGCCGGACAGCTGACCGACGCGGCCGGCGCCCGCCTGAACGTCGCCGTGATGCGTGCGACGAACGGCGACCCGCGGGGCGCACTGGCCGATCTCGAGCTCGTCGACGCCGCCATCGCGGAGGGCGCGGCGCTGCCGCGCTGGCTCGTCGACGGCAACCGCGCGCACGCGCTGGTGCAACTCGGCGACTACGCGCGGGCGCTCGACGTGTACGACGTGGCGCTGGAGACGCTCCGCAGCGCGGGCATCAGCACCCGCACGATGGAGCTCGACCAGGTCGAGGCGCTGGCCGGAGCCGGCCTGGCGCTGACGGTGCTGCAGCGCGCGACCGCCCTGCTGCAGGAGCAGGGCGTCAGCGCCCGCGAGCGGGCCACGATCGAGCTGCTGGCCGCCGACGCGCACCGCGGGCAGGGCGATGGCAACGCCGCGCTGCCGCTGGCGCGCCGAGCGCGCCAGCGGTTGCGTCGCGTTGGCGACGGACCTGCAGCGGCGCGTGCCACCGTGGTGGCGGGCGAGCTGACGCGCCTGACCGGCGCGGGGCGACCCGCCCGCGCTGCCCTGCGCGCCGCAGCAGCGACGGCCGACGAGATCAACGACCGGCCGCTGCGGGTGCGAACCGAGGCCCTGCTGAGTCGCATCGACGGCACGCCGCCGCCGGCGCTGCGTCGTGCGGTCGGCGACCCTGCCGCCGAGGTAGCCGTGCTGCTGGCCCGGGCCGACGCGGCCATCGCCGGCAACCGCCGGATCGGGCTGGTGCAGGTGCTGGAGCAGCTCGTCGCCCACCGGCACGCGCTCCGCGAGCGCAGCGCGACGATGCGGTCGCCGGCCGGCGCGACGACCGGCACGGCCGACCTGATCGCGATCGCCGTCCGCGGCGCGCTCGACACGGGCGACGCCGGCTACCTGGCCGCGGTCGTGGCCCGGGTGCGGGCGCTGATGCTGCCACTCGGCGACCACCTGCCGGAACCGCTGACCGACGGCCGTCAGCTCGACTTCCTGACGCTCGGACCCGACGTGCTCGGCGTCACGAGCTTCGAAGGCGCCGCCGACGCGCTGCGCCTCGGCACGATCGCCGAGGTCACCCGGCTGATCCGGTTCGCTCGGCACGACCGCGCGCGGTCGGCCCGCGCCGACCGTGACGGCTCGGGCGACGCGACCGCATCGCTGGGCCGGCTGCTGTTGTCCGGCAGCGACCTCGGTGATCACGGCGCGCCGCTGCACCTGACGGCTGGGCCGCGCCTGGCGTTCGTGCCCTGGGCGGCCCTGCCTGCACTCGACGACCACACGTGGAGCCTCGTGGCGGCGGCCGGCATGGGTGCGCCGCGGGCGCCGGACAGCGACGATCCGGCGACGGTGATCGTCGGGCCGGATCTCCCGAACGGGGCCAGCGAGGCACGCCGGATCGCCTCCCACTACGCCGATCCGACCGTGCTCGTGCAGACGGCGGCAACCCCGGAGCGGGCCCTCGACGCGCTCGGACGACGCGGCATCGTGCACATCGCCGCCCACGCCGGCCGGCGTGGCGACGACCCGTTGCTGTCATGGATCGAGCTGGCCGGAGGTGCGTTGTCGAACGGCACCCTGGTGTCCGAGGAGGTGCGCGCGAGCTGCGTGGTCCTGTCGGCCTGCGAGGCTGCGGCGGCAGCCGGCGATGTCAGTGCCGGCATCGTGACGCCCGCCGCCATCATCGTCCGGCGGGGCGCCACCGCCGTGATCGCCGCCACCGATCCCGTGCACCACGACGATGCGGAGGAGCTGATGGACGCCCTCCACGAGCTGCTCGCGCAGGGTCTCGCCGCACCGGTCGCGCTGGCCCGCGCCCGCGCCGCGCAGGCGGCGAACCCCGCGGCAACCAGCTTCCTGTGCCTGACGGCGCAGGCCTGACGGCGGTCGCGGTCAGGCGGCGGGGCCGACGGCCGCAAGGCGGCCGTCGGTGTTCCACGGCGGATCGGAGGCCAGCATCCGGTCGACCTTGGCGCGGGTCAGCGGCCGCGCGAAGTAGTAGCCCTGCACGTGCTCGCACCCGATCGCGGACAGCGCTGCGAGCTGCTCGGCCGACTCGACGCCCTCCGCGACGACGATCAGGCCCAGCGCACGGGCCAGCTCGCAGATGGCGACGACGATCGCCGTGTCCGTCTCGTCCCCGCCCAGGCCCGCCACGAACGTCCGGTCGAGCTTGAGGAAGTCGAGCGGGAACCGGCGGATGTAGCTCAGCGACGAGAAGCCCGTGCCGTAGTCGTCGAGCAGCAGGCGCACGCCGAGCCGCTTGATCTCGAGCAGCCGGGCGGCGTGGTCGGGATCCTCGCTGAAGACGACCGTCTCGGTGATCTCGAGCCCGAGCTGACCGGGCGCGATGCCCGACGCCGCGAGGCTCGTGGCGATGAACTGCGGCAGCCCCGCGTCGCCGAGCTGCACGGGCGACAGGTTGACCGTCATCAGGAGTGGCTCCCGACGGGGCCAGGTCGCGTTCCAGCGGGCGGCGTCGGCGCAGGCTCGCGCGATCACGAACCGCCCCAGCTCGATGATCACGCCGGTCTCCTCGGCGATCGAGATGAACACGCCGGGCGGCAGCAGGCCCCGGGTCGGGTGGTGCCACCGGACGAGGCCTTCGAACGCTGCGATCGACCCGTCGGCGAGCGCCACGATCGGCTGGTAGTGGAGGTCGAACTCGTCGCGCTCGAGCGCGCCGCGCAGGTCGGCCTCGGTCTGCAGCCGGTCGAGCAGCCGCGCACGCATCTCGGCATCGAACAGCTCGACGCGTCCGCGACCCGACGCCTTGGCGCGATACAGCGCCGTGTCGGCGTCCCGCATCGCATCCTCGGCCGACGCGCCGCCCTTGCGGACGGCGACGCCGATGCTGGCGCCGGTGAGAGCGGCCATCGGCGAGCCCAGCTCTCGCAGCAGCCGCTCGGCCAGGGCCAGCGCCTCCTCCGGTCCGGCCAGCGTCTCGGCGACGACCGCGAACTCGTCGCCGCCGACCCGGGCGACCGTGTCGCCGGGGCGGATCGCGGCCGTCAGCTGTTCGGCCACGGCGATCAGCAGCGCGTCGCCCTCCGGATGGCCGTAGGTGTCGTTGATGTCCTTGAACCGGTCGAGGTCGATGTAGAGCACGCCGACCAGCGTGCCCGTGCGGAGGGCGCGCTCGAGCGCGAGCGTCAGCCGGTCGAGCAGCAGCGTCCGGTTCGGAATGCCGGTCAGCGCGTCGTGCAGCGCCTGGTGGTGGATCGTCTGCTCCGACTCCGACCGCTCGATGGCGCGGCCGATCACCTTGGCGACCGACTCGAGGAACGCGAGCTCGTCGGCGGTGAACACGCGGCGAGAGGCCGCGAACGCGTACACCACGCCCCACGCGCGATCGGCCAGCCGGATCACGAACCCGACGCCTCCGAGCATGCCGTCGCTGGCGACGGGCGTGCTCGCGAACCGGGGATCGTCGAGGAAGTCCGGCGCGACGAGCGACACGCCGTCGTCCAGCACGGCTCGCGTGAGCGTGCCGCGCGCGGCGACGAAACGGTACCCGACGTGGGTCGAGACGGACGATCCGACGGCGGCGCGGACGACCGCATCGCCGCCGTCCAGGATCTCGATGATCGACGCCATCGGCGCGTCCAGGATCAGCGCGACCTTCTCGAT
>JBBQFB010000081.1:0-15900 GCA_038321545.1 Gaiellales bacterium | reverse complement strand
CCCGCCGGGGCCGTCGCGTCCTCTGCGACCCGCCCGCATGGCACGATGGGCCGCGTGGCCGAGCCTGACCGACACCGTGCGCCGTACGTGACTGCGGCGTTGCGCGGCGACAGCGAGCGTGTCACGCCGCTCGAACTGTTCTTCGATCTCGTGTTCGTGCTCGCGAGTGGCGGGCATCGTGCTGGTCGCGGTGGGGTTCGAGGAGACGCTGGTCGCGGTCGGCGAGCACCTGCACGTCGTCCCGGCTGCCGCGCTGCTCGGTGGTACGGCGCTCTACCTGCTCGCGCACACCGCGTTTCGCTGGCGCGACGTGCACCGGTTCAGCATGCCGCGCGTGACCGCCGCCGCGGCGTGTCTCGCGCTGGTACCGGTGGCACTCGAGGTTCCGGCACTGGCGACGCTGTCACTGCTTGCGGCGGTGCTCGTGACCCTGATCATCGACGAGCGACGCCGGTTCGCCGAGCTGCGCGCACGCCTGCGCCGCCAGCTCGCCGAGGCGTGAGCCGGGCGCCGTCAGCGCGCCGTCCAGCCGCCGTCGATCAGGATCGTGTGGCCCGTGATCAGCGACGCGGCGGGCGACGCCAGGAACACGACCGCGCCGGCGACATCCATCGGGTCGCCGACACGGTGGAGCGCGGCGATGCGCTCCAGGATATCGGCCTTCATGACGGGGTCGTCGAGTGCCGCCGCCGTGCCGGGTGTGACGATGAACGTCGGCGCGACGGCGTTGACGGTGATGCCGTGCGGCCCCCACTCGACGGCCAGGCATTTCGTCAGGTGGGTGATCGCGGCCTTCGTCATGCAGTAGACCGACTCGCCGGGCAGCGCGACGAAGCCGGCCTGCGATCCGAGGTTCACGATGCGGCCGTACCGCTGCTTGATCATCTGGCGTCCGACGGCCTGTGACACGAAGAAGGTGCCTTTCAGGTTGACCGCGCAGGTGAGGTCGAAGTCGGCCTCGGTGACATCCTCGGCCAGGTTCTCCGGGCCGAGGCCGGCGTTGTTGACGAGGATGTCGATGCTGCCCAGGGCAGCGACCGCACCGGCCACCGAGCTTGCGATCTGGCCGGGAACGGTCACGTCCAGCAGCTCGACGTGGGCGCGCCGGCCGGTGGCGGTGATCTGCTGTGCGAGCTCGTCGCCGACCGCCTGCTCGCGTACGCCGAGCACCACATCGGCGCCGGCCGCGGCCAGGGCCAGCGCGAGCGACCTCCCGATGCCGCGCGCGGCGCCGGTCACCAGAGCGACGCGACCCTCGAGGCTGAAGGACGGGTAGGCGGCGGCGGTGTCAGGCATCCGCGGATCGTCCCACAGGTGGCCGGATCGTCGTCGATCGCGCCGCCGCCGGAAGGAGATGTGCGACAACTTCCCGACGCGGCGCGCCATCGGCCGGAGGGACGCGTTATCCTCGCCGCATCGTGGATTGAGGGGGTTGAGGCGTGACCGATGGACTCGCCAGCGGTGTCGGGCTCGGGGTCGGAGCCACCGGGTTCGTCAAGGCGCACGGGCTGTACACCGAGCGGCAGCAGGCGGCGGCCGAAGAGGTGGCCGCGCGCATCCGCGAGGCCGGCCTGCGAACCGTACGGATCATCGTCGTCGACCAGCACGGCCTGCCGCGCACGAAGCACCTCTCCGGCGATGCCGCCATCTCGGCGATGCGCAACGGGTCGGACTTCTCCGGCGCGATCTACAGCCTCGACACCGGCAACTGCGTCTTCCCGCCGGCCTTCGCTGCCGGCGGCGGCTTCGGGATCGACGAGTTCACCGGCTTCCCCGACGTCTCCGTCGTTCCCGATCCGACGACGTTCCGGATCCTGCCGTGGGCCGATCGCACCGGCTGGATGCTGTGCGACACGTACTTCTCGAACGGCAAGCCGCTGCCGATCGACGGCCGCGCGATGCTGCGCCACCAGCTGGCACGCCTCGAGCAGGCCGGGTACCAGTGCTACTCCGGGCTCGAGGTCGAGTTCTACATCACGCGCTACGTCGACGAGGGCCGCATCGCCCTGGAAGAGACGGGCCAGCCAGGCCCCGCACCGGTGGTCGACGTCGTCGAGCGCGGGTACCAGTTCCTGTCCGACCACCGCCTCGACGCCGCGTCGCCGATGCTCGAGACGCTCCGCGACGGCCTCTGGGACCTCGGCCTGCCGCCGCGGTCGATCGAGGACGAGTGGGGCCCCGGGCAGTTCGAGTTCACGTTCAGTCCGCTCGAGGGCCTCGACGCCGCCGACTCGATGATCCTCTTCCGCAGCGCGATGAAGGCCATCTGCGCGCGCCGCGGGCTGCTCGCGTCGTTCATGTGCTGGCCTGCGCTGCCGAACTTCTTCCCGTCCGGGTGGCACCTGCACCAGTCGCTCGTCGATACCTCCACCGGCGAGAACGCGTTCGTGCACCCCACCGAGGTGCTCTCGCCGGTCGGAACGCAGTTCGTCGCCGGCCTGCTCGACCACGCCCGGGCGATGACCCTGTTCGGCGACCCCACCACGAACGCCTACGCGCGCTTTCGGCCCTACTCGTTCGCGCCCGACCGGATCGGTTGGGCGGTCGACAACCGAGGTGCGCTGATTCGCATCCAGGGCGGCCCCGGCGACTCGAGCACGCACGTCGAGAACCGCATGAGCGAGCCGGCTGCGAACCCGTACATGTGGATGGCGGCAAACATCGCCGCCGGGCTCGACGGCATCGAGCGCGGCGCCACGCCGCCGCCGCCGATCGTCGGCGACCCATACGCGGAGGACTCCGACCTGCTGCCGCAGTCGCTCGGCGAGGCGGCGGACGAGCTCGACAGGTCGAGGCTCTACCGCGAGCAGTTCGGCGACCCGCTCGTGGACTACATGGTGATGATGAAACGCGCCGAGGTGGCGCGCTACACCGAGGCCGGCACCGACGCGGACGCGCGCAGCGAGTGGGAGATGCGCGAGTACTTCGAGATCTACTGATGTGCCGCCTGCTAGCGCATGTCGCCCGGCGGCCGATGACCGTCGCGGAGACGATCGGTGCGCGCGACCTCGCGGCGTTCGCCGACCTGTCGCCGCGTCACCCTGACGGCTGGGGCATCGCGTGGTGGCCCGACGCCGCCGCGGCGGCCGGCGACGGCCCGCCCGAGCGGACGCGCGCGGTCGGCGGCGCGCGCGAGGCCCCGGCGTTTCATGTGACCACGAACGACGTCGCGGCGTCGGCCGCCCTCGTGCACCTGCGCGGTGCGACGCCCGGACTCACCTTCGAGGTGGAGAACTGCCACCCGTTCGTGCGGGACCGCGCGGCGTTCGCGCAGAACGGCGCGCTCTACCCGCAGGAGCGGTTGCACGAGCTGCTGCCGCCCGAGATGGAGGCCACCGTCGAGGGCACGACCGACAGCGAGCGGCTGTTCCGGCTGTTCCACGAACGACACCGCGCTAGCGGTCTGAGCTTCCCGGCCGTCGTCCGCGACACGCTCGCGGCGGTGTTGCAGACGTACACGTCGCCCGTGCTCAACGCGATGTACCTCGCGTCCGACGCGCTGTACGTCATCAACGCGCACAACCCGACCAGCGTCCCGTACGCGGGCGATCCGCCGGACATGTTCGCGATCCGGTACCGGATCGAGGACGAGCACGTCGTGGTCGCATCCTCCGGCTTCGACCAGCCGGAGTCGCGCGGCTGGTGGACGCTCGACAACATGACCGTCCTGACCGTGCGCTTCGACACGCTGGCGGTCACCATCGACACGCTGGACGGCGTCCCCGTCCCGGCGTACACCTACCAGGAGGCATCGTGAGCGAATCGAGCGACAGGGTCGCCCTGATCACGGGCGCGGCGGGCGGCATCGGCGCCGCCGCCGCGCGCACGCTCGTCCGTGACGGGATGGCGGTCGTGTTGCACGACATCCGCCTCGGCGGACGTCTCACGGAGCTCGCGGACGAGCTCGGCGCCGCCGCCCACGCGGTGACGGCCGACCTGAGCGACCCGATCGCGGCCGACGCGCTGTGGCAGGAGGCGGTTGCCTGGCGCGGTCACGTGGACGTGCTGGTCAACAACGCCGGCATCTACGAGCCGGCCGTGGTCGACGGCGACCTGCAGGCGTGGCGCGAGTCGTGGGACCGCACGCTCGCGATCTGCCTCGTCTCGCCCGCGGCGCTCTGTCGCGCCGCGATCCACAGCTTCGCGCAGCAGCGGGGTGGCGGCGTGATCGTGAACCTGGCGAGCCGCGCCGCCCACCGCGGCGAGGATCCGGACTACTGGCACTACGCAGCCGCCAAGGCGGGCGTGGTGGCGATGACGAAGACCATCGCGCGCCAGTACGGCCGGCAGGGTGTGACGGCGTTCGCGATCTCGCCGGGGTTCGTCGACACGGCGTTCAACACGCCGCTGGTCGAGGAGCACGGCATCGACCTGTTCGTGAACGACACCGCGCTGGGCGAGGTCGCCCAGCCGCAGGACATCGCGAACGTGATCGCCTTCCTCGCGTCGGGCAAGGCGCGCCATGCGACGGGAACGACGATCGACGTCAACAGCGCGAGCTACGTCCGCTAACGCAAGCGGACCCGCGCCGCACCGTGGCGTGTCACACCGTGCGATGCAGGGTCAGACCCCGTCGCCGCCGCCGGCTACAGGGTCTGACCCCGGCTCGTTCAGTGGGCGACGGCGAGGCTCGCGACGTCGTAGTGGTGGGCCACCAGGTCGCGGGCCGTCAGGTAGCGATCGTCGTCCGGATAGAAGACGGCGACGTCGATGGTGTCGCCCGCGAAGGCCCGGATCGCGTCCAGATCGTCCCAGAACGAGACCGTCAGGAATTCGGTGCGGTCGCCATCCGTTCGGCGGAGGAGGTACGCACCCCTGTTGCCCGGCGTGGCCCCGTACGCGGGCAGGCCCGTCGTCTCGAGGTAGGCGACGTACGCGTCGGCATCGACCGCCGCCGTCTCGCCGCGCCAGGTGCGAGCGATCATGCCCGCGCCTCCGCCAGAGCTGCCGCCAGCGCCGCGTGGGACTCGGCGGGAGGAGCGCCGTGCGTCGGGATCACGCGGTTGATACCCAGCTCCAGCAACTCGCCGAGCGTGCCGGCGACGTCCGCCCGGCTGACCCGCTTCGGCAGCCAGTCCTCCGGACACACCGTGAGGCCGCCGGAGTCGGTGCCGAGCAGCACGTCGCCGACCACCAGCGTCCGGTGCGGTTCGATCCAGATCGCGCGTTCGTCTGCACGACCCGTGGCGAACGCCCGGATGCCCGCCGGCAGCGGCGTCGTCGCCTCGAGCGGCGCCACATCGACGCCGGATAGCGAGCGACGAGAGCGTCGCACCGCGACGTGCACGGGCGTCCCCGGGTAGCGGGAGGCGATCGCCGGCGCGCTCCGCGCGTGGTCGGGGACGGTCACGAGGACCGTCAGCCGCCGGCCGCCAGCCGTCGCGTCGTCCAGGGCCTGCCAGAACGGCGGTGCCGCCCGCTCCCGCGGCGCGAGCGGGTCGATCAGCACCACGTCGTCGTGATCGGCGACGAGCACGCACGCGACGTCGTGCCTCCAGGTCGGGTGGAACGCCTCCCACCGCCATAGCCCGGGGTGCAGCTCGGTGGCAGTGTGGAGCGCGGTCAGCATCCGCCGGCCACGGCATCGAGGCGGACGGAACGCTTGCGGGGCTGCCGCGCCGTCGCGGCAGGCTTGGCGGTCGTCCCGCACTGCCAGGCGGTGCGGGCCTTGCGCTCGAGCTCCTGCTGACGGAGCTGGCCGAGCGCGTAGAGCACGAAGGGGCCGCCGTTCATCATGATGATCTCCCGGTCCAAGTAACTGGTATCAGTATATACCGGTTACGGACACCTGTAAAGCCAAATGATGGTTACACTAGGAACGATGTCGTCCGCACCGCCACCCGCGCCGCCCGCCGGGCTCGCCACGATCGGCGCGTTCATCAACACCGGCGACCTCGACACCGGCGAGGAGCACCTGGCCGATGCGGGCGTGCTCGCCGACTGGCTCCGGGAGCACGGTCTGGCTGCGCCCGGCGAGGCGTGGACGACGGCCGATCTGGCCCGCACGATCCGGCTGCGCGAGGCGCTCCGGGCGCTCGCCGCAGCCAATGCCGGGGAGTCGGCGTCAGCCGGCGCCGTGGCGGTGATCGAGCAGCAGCGCAAGCGATCGAAGCTCAGCGTCGCCTTCGGTGCCGATGGATCCGCACCGATCGTGCCCGAGGCCTCCGGCATCGACGAGGTGCTCGGCCGCGTGCTCGCGATCGTCGCAACCGCGATGCACGACGGCACCTGGGTGCGACTCAAGGCCTGCGCCGACCCGACCTGCCGGTGGGCGTTCTACGACTCGTCGCGCAGCCATCGCCGGACGTGGTGCTCGATGGAGGTGTGCGGCAACCGCAACAAGGTGCGTGCGTACCGGCAGCGGCAGCGCGAGGACGACGCCGCCGACGGCGACGGCTGACCCGCGCGCCTGGCGTATCCTCCGGGGGTGGCGCTCTACACCCTCGAAACCGATCTGCCGGCGCTGGCCGAGCCGGTCATCATCGCGGCCTTCGACGGCTGGGTGGACGCCGCGGCGGCCGCGTCGTCGGCGATCGAGCGGCTGACACTCGGCGCCAGCGTGATCGCGCGGTTCGACACCGACGCGCTCTACGACTATCGCTCGCGGCGCCCGCTGCTCGACGTCGTCGACGGCGTCCTGAGCGACCTCGCCTGGCCCGAGCTCGTCCTGCGCCACACCTACGTCGCGGGTCGCGACCTGCTGATCCTGGCCGGCGCCGAGCCCGACCTGCTGTGGCGCGCGCTGGCATCCGATATCCGCGAGCTCGTGCACCGGCTCGGGGTGGTGCAGTGGATCAGCCTCGGCGCCGTGCCGGCGACGGTCGCGCACACGCGGCCGGTGCCCGTGATGGCGACGGCATCGCAGGAGGGTCTCCTGCACGCCGACGAGGTGCGCCGCCCTGCGGGGCTGCTGCGCGTGCCGTCGGCCGCGCTCTCGGCCATCGAGCTCGCGGTGACCGGTTCCGGGATTCCCGCCGCAGGCTTCTTCGCCCAGGTGCCGCCGTACGTCGGCGGCGGCTACGCGGCCGCCAGCCTCGCCCTGCTCGAGCACCTCGCCCGGCACCTCCGCATCGAGCTCCCGCTCGACGACCTGGCCGACCTCGCCCAGCGCGAGCGCGTCCGGTACGACACGGCAGCGGCGGCCGACCCGGAGACGCAGGAGATGATCACGCGGCTCGAGGCGATGGCCGGCGAGGAAGAGCTGCGCCTGCCCACCGGCGATGAGCTGGCGCGCGAGATCCAGCGCTTCCTGCGCGACCAGACCGACGAGCCGGACCCGCCCCGCTAGCGCCCGACGACGCGGCCGGCCGTCCGCGACCACTGCGGTCCGTCGGCGTCACCGACCTCGGCGCCGCCGAGCCAGCGCCGTCGCACCGGCGCGCGGCGGGTGCCCGCGAGCACCTCGAGGCCGGCCTCGGCGGCCGCGAACGTCCGGTCGCGCATCCGCCCGCTGCCGCCCGCCACGACGAGGCCTGCCCCGACCAGGTCGGCCAGCCGGTCGAACGCGACGGTGTCGCCGAGATACGGCCGCTCCTCCCGGGCCACCGCGGCGAGGAACACCTCCGCTCCGCTGACCGCACCGCCGGTGGTTGCGGCCAGCAGCGCGCGTTCGGTCCGCGTCAGCCCGTCGTCGGCGTCGGGAAGCTCCTCGAGCAGTCGCCGCAGCGCGTCCGGTACGACCTCGAGCGGCGACGGCGACCGGCTCAGCGCGCCCAGCGCCGCGTAGTCTCCGCTGCAGAACGCGTCCCACACCCGTACGGCGTAGGCCCCGGCGCCGGGCGGCGTCACGCGCTGGCCGAAGGCCGCCGTCAGCTCTGTGAGCGGGCGCTCGGGGATGCCGCGGAACGGCAGACCTCCGAGCGGCACGATCGACCACGACGTCGTCCCGACCCGGCGATCGATCCGTGCCAGCACCTGCATCAGCTGCAGCACGTCGGAGAGGTCGTCCTCGAACCACAGGACGATCTCCTCGCGGGCCTCGAGCGCTGCGTCGAGCATGGCGTCGCGGGCCTCGAAGCCCTTCAGCGCCAACCCCCGCGGCGCCCATCCACTGTCGGCGATGTGGTCGGCTCGCTCGGCCCGAAAGCGCCCGGCCGCGACGGCGCGCACCGGGCCTTCGTGCAGCACGTCGTCCCACGACACGACCTGACCGGCGACCCCCGAATCGATGATGCGGGCTCGCGCGCTCGCGCCGTTCGTGACGTGCAGCAGGCCGATCCGGTGAGCTTACTCCGCGGTCGCGCCGAGGAACGCTGCAGCGTCGGGCACCGGCAGGTCCTCGAACCGGTCGACCTCGCGGATGGAGGGGAACCACACGCTCCAGACCGCCGCCACGACCAGCGACGCGGCGCCGCCGATGACGACCGCCGGCACCGCCCCGAGCAGCGCCGCCGCGACGCCCGACTCGAACGCACCGAGCTCGTTGGAGGCCCGGATGAACACCGATTCGAGCGCGCTCACCCGTCCCCGCAGCTCGGGTGGCGTCAGCAGCGGTGCGAGGGTGCCGCGGATCAGCACGCTGATCATGTCGGCGCCGGCCAGCACTGCGAGAGCGGCCAGTGACAGCGGGAAGCTCGTCGAGAGTCCGAACACGATCGTGGCAGCGCCGAACATGGCCACCGCGCCGAACAGGATGATGCCGACGCGTCGTCGCAACGGCCACGCGGCCAGCGCGACGCCGACGGCAATCGCACCGACGCCCGGCGCGGCGCGCAGCAACCCGTTGCCCGCGGCGCCGACGTGCAACACGTCGGTCGCGAACACCGGCAGAAGGGCCGTCGCGCCACCGAACAGCACCGCGGCGAGATCGAGCGAGATGGCGCCGAGCAGGGCCGGCGTGGCGCGAACGAAGCGGATGCCGGCGGTGACGTCGCGCCACGTCGCGGTGACGCGCTCCGTCACGACGTGCGCCGTACCGATTGCCGCCGGCAGCACGGCCACGAAGACCGTACTGACGCCGGCCGCCGCCATCGCCGCCAGGTAGGGCGCGGGGTCGCTGACGGTCTGCAGCCCGCCCGCCAGCGCCGGGCCGATGATCGACGACGTCTGCCACGTGATCGAGCTCAGCGAGATCACGCGCGCGAGACCGGCCGGCGGCACGCTGGCCGCGAGCAGCGGGTTGAACGCCGGCCCGAGGAACGCCTGCGCGATGCCGCCGCAGAGCGCCAGCAGGTACAGCGGCCAGACGGCCGTGTCGCCGCTCGCCGCGTCGAGCGCGAGCAACCCGGCGACGAGGCAGCTTCCCAGCGATGCCACGGCGGCCAGCCGCCGGCGGTCGTAGCGGTCGGCGATGTGCCCGGCCGGCAGCGCGAGCAGCAGCGCCGGGAGGAACTCGGCGAGTCCGAGCAGGCCGAGCACGAGCGGATCGTGGGCACGGGCGTACGCCTGCCAGCCGAGCGCCGTCGCGAGTGATGCCCGCGCCAGCCCGGCGGCGAACTCCGACGCGAGCAGGAGCGGAACGGGGCCGCGGAATCGCACCCCGGCAGTCTGCCGGGACGGACCGTTCAGCGCGCCTGCACGCCCGCCGAGCCGGCGCCGCGTTCCAGCACGTCGCCCAGCGTGTCGTGCCGCAATGCCCCGACGAACGCCTCTCGGGCCGCGGCGATGGTGTCGTGGAACGGACACGGCTTCGTCGCCAGGCAGGCGCCCGCGTGCAGGACGCAGCGTTGCTCGATCAGCCCGACCGGTTCCAGCGCGCGCACCACGTCGTACATCGAGATCGCCGCGGGCGGCCGCGCCAGCCGGTAGCCGCCGCCCCGGCCGCGCGTGGCGGTCGCGAGCCCGGCGCGCGCGAGGTCGGCCAGAGCCTGCTTCACGACCGCAGGCGGCGCTCCCGTGGCTGCGGCGACCTCGAGGTGCGTTGCCGACCGATCTCCGGCGCGGGCCAGCTCGAGCGCGGCGCGGATCGCGTAGTCAGTTCGGCGGGCGAAGGCCAGACGCACGGCTGCGGCTTTCTACGCGTCGGATCAGGTGATGTTCCCGCATGGTCACTAAAGGATACAGATCTAGTCTCCTTTTATGAATCCCGACCCTTCCGCCTGTTCGAGGAGCACCCGATGAGCGCCTACACCGATCACCGCGAGCCGACCCGGCTCCACCCCGCCGTCGTCGCGATGGCGATCTTCATGTCCGGCCTGTTCGCCATCGTCGCGGTGCTCGTCTTCGCGACCCGCGGCGGGGCGAGCGAGCCAACGGCGCAGGGCCCCGCCCCCGCTGCCGCCGCGGCGATGGACATGACCGGCACCGCCGAGGCGAACCCGACGCCGGCCGCGACCGTCGTGCAGCCCTCGCACCAGACATCTGCTGCGCCTGCGACGGCCGGCGACACCCACGTCCCCTACCCCGCCGAACTGCCGCCGCTGACGGCCGGTGTGGCTCAGGTCAAGCTCGCGCTCGAGGACGTCGTCCTCGAGGTCGCCCCCGGCGTGAAGTTCACCGGATGGACGTTCGCCGGCGGCGCGCCCGGCCCGGTCATCCACGTCAGGCAGGGCCAGCGCGTCCACGTCGAGCTGACCAACAAGGGCGCGATCCCGCACTCGATCGACTTCCATGCCGCCCGCATCGCCCCGAACCGGGCGTTCCGCGATATCAAGCCTGGTGAGACGTTCTCGTTCGACTTCACCGCGAACGATCCCGGCGTCTTCATGTACCACTGCGGCACGCCGCCGGTGCTCGCGCACATCGCGAGCGGCATGTACGGCGCGATCGTCGTCGATCCGCCCGGCGGTCTGAAGCCGAAGGCCGACCGCTCGTACGTCCTGGTCGGCAGCGAGTGGTACCTGAACGGCGACGGCAAGACGGAGCCGGCCGGGCTCGACATGGACAAGGCGCGCCACCAGCAGCCGGACTTCGTGACCTGGAACGGGTACGCCGGGCAGTACAAGACCCATCCGCTGCCTGCCAAGATCGGCGAGAACATCCGGTTCTACGTCGTCGCGGCCGGGCCGTCGTTCGGCACCGACTTCCACGTCGTCGGGACGCTGCTCGACCGGTCCTGGACGGACGGCGATCCGTCGCACGTGCTGACCGGAGCCCAGACGGTGGCCGTACCGGCCGGCGGCGGGTCGGTGTTCGACGTCCACTTCGACGAAAATGGCCTCTACCCGTTCGTCTCCCACTCGTTCGCCTCCGTCGACATGGGCCAGGTCGGCCTGGTCAACGTCGGGAACGTCAAGGGAACGATGAGCCACTAGCAGCGTGATCGGCCGCGGGCGCCGCCGGTGCTCCGGTGGCGCCCGACGTCGTTCAGCGCGCCTGCATGCCGGCCATGTCGATCTCGGGCGCCCGCCGGCCGATCACGTCGGCGACGAGCTTGCCGGAGCCGGGACCCATCGTCCAGCCCATGTGGCCCTGCCCGGTGTTGAACCAGAGGTTGCGCAGCTTCGACAGGCCGATCAGCGGCGGGCCGTCCGGCGTCATCGGCCGCAGGCAGGCGCGGAACTGGCCGCGGTCGTAGTGCGCAGCGGTCGGAAACAGGCGGCGCGCCGTCTCGAGCACGCCGGCGAAGTCGTCCATCGTCCAGCTGCGGTCGTAGCCGGCGAACTCGGCCGTGGAGGACATCCGCAGCACGTCACCCAGGCGCGACCAGGCAACCAGCGTGTTCTCGTCGACGCCGCCGACCCGCGGGCACTCGCCGTCCTCGCGGATCGGGAACGTGGCCGAGTAGCCCTTGGCGGGGTACACCGGCACACGCAGGCCGACCGTGCGGCCGATGGCGGCGCTGCCGACGCCGAGGGCGAGCACGTATGCGTCGCCGACGATGTCGCCGTTCGTGGTCTGCACGGCCGTGACCGCGCCACCCGACGCGCGCAGGCCGTTGATGGTGCGCCCGAGCTGGAAGTCGACGCCCAGCGCCCGGCACCGCTCGGCGAGGCCCTTCGTGAACTGTTCGCAGTCGCCGCTGGCGTCGGTGGCACCGAAGATCGCACCGGCGATCCCGTCTCCAACGTGGGAGAACGCCGGCTCGCGCTCGATCACGCCGGCCGCGTCCAGCAGCTGCAAGTCCTCGCCCTGCTCGCGCAGGAGCGCCGTCTTCTGAAAGCCGGCCTGGAGGGCGGCCTCGTCGGCGTAGAGGTAGAAGATGCCGGCGTTCTCGGCGGCGTAGTCGATGTTCTCGGTCGCGGCGATCGACTTGATCAGGCCGTGGCTGAACCGGCACAGGCGGTGCTTCACGATCGTGTTGCGACGCGCCCGGTCGGCGGTGCACTCGCGGAGGAACCGCACGCCCCATCCGACCAGCGCCGGGTCGAGCCGCGGCTTCACGCGGATCGAGGTCTTCCGGCCGGCCAGCGAGCCGACCATCAGCTTCGGCGCGGCGGGCGAGGCCCAGGCGTAGGAGTGGCCCGGCGCGATCAGCCCGGCGTTGCCGGCGCTCGCGTCCTGGCCGACCTCACCCTCACGATCGACGACGACCACCTCGTGCCCGTCCTTCGCGAGGAAGTAGGCGCTGGAGACGCCGACGATTCCCGCCCCGAGCACGATGATCCTCACGCCGACTTCCTCCCGATCGAAGGGACCGGTCATGGTACCGACGCCTGGCCGGGACGGGCAAGCTGCCCGCCCCGGCCGATGCGTCAGCCGGCCGCGGTGAGGTCGTAGACGGTGGCGCCGCCCACCGTGGTGGCCGTGAAGGTGGCCTCTACCCATGCGGCGATCTCGCCGCCGCTGCCGCCTCCGCCGCTGCCGCCGCCCGGACCGCCGCCGAACCCGCCGCCGGGCGGCGTCTGACCGCCGGCGGGAGCAGCGCCGGTGCCGCCCTGCGGACCGCCGCCGTGCCCGCCGCTCCCGGCCACGTACCAGTGGATGTCGCCGGCCGCGACCCAGGCCTTGAACTGCGCCAGCGTCGGGGCGGGGTCGCCGCCGTTGAACCCGCCGATCGCCATCACGGCCTCGCCGCTCGCGAGCTGCAGGGGCGCGGCGCTGCCGGAGCCGGACGTCGCGGCGGCCCAGCGATGGACCCCGGAGTCCTGCTGCAGCAGCGTGACCAGCTCGGCGTCGGCAGTCTCGCTGCCCCCGCCCTGGCCGCCGCCACCGCTCGCGCCCGCCACTGAGGGGCCGGAGGCCGGGATGCTGCCGCCGTGGGGCGTGCCGGCGGTCGCCAGGCTGAACGCCGCCGGGCCGGCCAGCAGTGCGACGGCTGCAGCGATGCCGGCGACCGTGGTCGCAACGCGCCGGTGCCCGAGCAGCGGGCCGGCGAGGATCGCGAGCATCGCGACGACGGTCGCGACCAGCACGACGTGCCGTAGCTCGGAGTGCCACGCCGGTATCCGGCCGAGCAGCTCACGGCTCCACCATCCCGTGACGCCGATGCCGGCGGCCAGGAGGAGGCGGGCGGTGAGCATCGCCCGGGCGCGCCAGAGCAGCGTGCCGCCGATCGCGATCACGGCGGCGATGGCCGGGGCCAGCGCGACGTTGTAGTACGGGTGGAAGGTGCCGCTCATCTCGGAGAACACGGCGGCCGTGACGAGCAGCCAGCCGCCCCACAGCAGCAGCCCCGCTCGCGACGGGTCGGTGCGGTGCCGGCGCCAGGTGAGCCAGAGCCCGCCGGCCAGGGCGATCAAGGCGGCCGGCAGCAGCCAGGAGATCTCGCCGCCGATCGAGTCGTTGAACAGCCGCGAGAGTCCGGCTGAGCCGCCGAAGCCGCCGTTGCCGCTGCCTCCGCCCGCGCCGCCACCGGGCCCGCCGGAACTGCCCGTGAGCCGGCTGAGGCCGTTGTACCCGAGCGCCAGCTCGAGCGCGCTGTTGTTGGTCGACCCGCCGATGTAGGGTCGTGATCCGGCCGGCCACAGCTCGACGAGCGCGACCCACCAGCCGGCCGAGACGATCACCGCGGCCACGGCCGCGAGCAGGTCGCGCGCGCGTCGGCGCAGCGTGGTCGGGGCCGCCACCAGGTAGACGAGCCCGAACGCGGGCAGCACCAGGAAGGCCTGCAGCATCTTCGTCAGGAACGCGAACCCGATCAGCGTGCCGGCCAGGATCAGCCAGCGCGGGCCAGCCGCCTCCACGGCCCGCGTGACGGCGTAGGCGGCCGCCACCATCAGCAGCACGAGCAGCGCGTCCGGGTTGTTGAAGCGGAACATCAGCACGGCGACGGGCGTCAACGCAAACAGCGTGCCCGCCACCAGCGCGGCACCCGAGCCGGCGATCCGGCGGACCGTGGAGTGCAGCAACCAGACCGCGCCGACGCCGGCCAGGGCCTGCGGCACGAGCATGCTCCAGCTCGAGAAGCCGAAGATCCGGCCGGAGATGCCCATCAGCCACAACGACGCCGGCGGTTTGTCGACGGTGATCGCGTTGGACGGGTCGAGCGAGCCGAACAGCATCGCCTTCCAGCTCATCGAGCCGGCCTGCGCGGCAGCCGCGTAGAAGGTGTTCGCGTAGCCCGAGTCGCCGAGGCGCCACAGGTAGAGGAACGCGGTAGCGATCAGCAGCGCGACGAGACCGCCGCGCGCGAGCAGGGGCGAACCGTCGCCCGCGGGCCTCGCGGCCGCGGCGGGAGGCGCCGGCCGGGCGGGCTGCAAGGGCTCGGCGGGGCGTGTCATGGTCGTGCTCATCGGTTGGTGGCTCCTGCGTCGGTGGTGGGAGTGGTGGGCGCCGGTCGGTTCCGGCGCGGGTGGAACACCCAGCCGCGCAGGAGCAGGAACCGGACGAGCGTGGCGGTGCCGTTCGCCGCGACCAGCACGGCGACTTCGAGGCGACGGCCCGCGTTCGGATCGAGCGCGCCGAGGAGCGCGAGCGAGCCGCTGGTCAGCCCCAGCCCGATGCCGAACACCACCAGGCCCTCGAGCTGGCTACGGGTGGCCCGGTGGCGACCGCGCAGCCCGAACGTGAGACGCCGGTTGGCAGCCGTGTTTGCGATCGCGGTCAGCGCCAGCGCCAGCAAGTTGGCGCCCTGGGCGCCGAGCGTCCCGCGGCCGAGCACGTACAGCACGAGGTAGGCGAGCGTGCTCAGGACGCCGATCGCGGCGAACCGGCCGAGCTGCCCCAGCAGCGTCGGGGAGACGCCCGCGACGGGCGCCTCCAGCGGCGCGCGACCGAGCTGGCGGCGGACCTCGCCGACCGGCAGCGCCCCGGTGGCCAGCGCGCGACCGAGCCGGGCGATGCCGCGCAGGTCGTCGGTCGCGGTCTGGACGATGTCGACGCGGCTGTCGGGGTCGTCGACCCAGTCCACCGGCACCTCGTGGATGCGCAGCCCGGACCGTTCGGCGAGCACCAGCAGCTCGGTATCGAAGAACCAGCCGCCGTCCACGACCAGCGGCAGCAGCTGCCGCGCGCAGTCGGCCCGCATCGCCTTGAAGCCGCACTGCGCATCCGAGAACCGGGCGCGCAGCGTCGTGCGCAACAGCAGGTTGTAGGACCGCGAGATCAGCTCGCGCTTGGTGCCGCGGACGACCCGCGACGACCGCGCCAGCCGGCTGCCGATGGCGACGTCCGAGTGGCCGGTCAACAGGGGCGCGATCAGCGGCAGCAGAGCGTTCAGATCGGTCGACAGGTCGACATCCATGTAGGCGACGACGGTCGCGTCGCTCGCGGCCCACACGGTGCTCAGCGCGCGGCCGCGGCCCTTGCGGTCGAGGTGGACGGCCCGCACGTTCGGCAGGCGCGCCGAGAGCCGGCGAGCGAGCGCCCAGGTGCCGTCGGTGCTGGCGTTGTCGGCGATCGTGATCCGGAAGCAGACCGGCAGCGTCGACGTGCAGTACGCGTGCAGCCGCTCGACGCTCGGCGCCAGGTCGTCCTCCTCGTTGAAGACGGGCACGACGATGTCGACGGCGCAGGTTTCGGCGGGCTCACCGGCGCTGGTCCGGTCGTGGAGTGGTGCAGGGCGGGGAAGGGTGGCGCTCATGGCCGGGTCTCCAGTCGTCGATGCGATCTGGATCCAGTGAACCGGGCGGGTCTGTGTTC
>JBBQFB010000080.1:0-15979 GCA_038321545.1 Gaiellales bacterium | reverse complement strand
CTGGACGGCTCATCAACCACCACGATCGGAACCACATCATCAACCGCCGGCACCTCCAACAACGCCGACCGAAGATCAAACGCAAACGTCCCGATGCCGCACGCCCGGGGAGGAAACGTAGAGAAGATGGCGGTACGCATGGGATGGATCTTCCCCGCCTGGCAGAGTCCGACACGTCGCCGTCGACGCACCGCCCGCGCGGCCCACGATCGAGCGTCCCGCGGGGTGCGCGGAAGGGCGGGAACGGGTGGCGGTCGGCCCCTCCGCGATCGCGGCAGCGCCGCGCGGATCGCCGCAGCGACTGCCCTGCCGGGCACGCTACCGCTACCGGATCACCCGCCGGAGATCGGTGAGGCAGACGGCGACATCGAGCGGGTGATGCGTGACACGCCGGCCCGGGTGGACATCGGCCGCCAGCGACTGCAGACTTGCGGCTGATCCGGTCTCCCCCACCAAGATTTGGAGCACGACATGCGCAGACCCTCGTACAGCGCGGTGATGAGCACCATCGCCGTCTTCGTCGCGCTCAGCGGCACGAGCTACGCCGCGGTCAAGCTCAGCGCCCACAGCGTCGGCACCCGCGAGCTGAAGAACAGCGCCGTGACGACCGCCAAGCTCCACGCCAAGGCCGTCGTCGGGGCCGCCGTAGCGGACGACGCGCTCACAGGGGGCCAGATCAAGGAGTCGACGCTCCGCACCGTGCCGACGGCGGACCGAGCGGGCGACGCCGACCACCTCGGCGGCGCGACGCCGGAGAGCTACCACGTGCAGTGCCCGAGTGGAATGCTCGAGGTCGGCGCCCTCTGCGTCGAGTTCGCCGCGCGGCCGGCCACGGACTGGAAGACCGCGGTACAGACCTGCGGCCTCGCTTTCCGCCGGCTGCCGGGGCCGGGCGAGCTCGCGCTCGCGTACAACGCGCTCGACTCGCTGCAGTCGGTCGAGTGGACGGCCGTCGCGGCGTACGACGGCTCGGGGTTCGTCGGCACGGTGCTCGGCCAGACCTCGAGCCGGACGATCACGCTCGGCGGTCTCGGCATCACTCTGACGACCGGGTACCGCTGCGTTCTGACGCCGACCAACTAGCCGGCGGGCGGACGCTGCACCCGCTGCCTTCGACGGTGCCGCGCCATCGCTGCGACGATGGCCGGCACCGTCCACGGCGCCCGGCCCGGCTTCTCTTCTGCGACGGAACGGCCCGCCCCTGTGCCAGCCCGAGCTAGCTGGTCGCGCCCTGCAGCACGCCGATCAGCGCCGCCGCGGCGGCCTCGGACGAGGCGGGGTTCTGCCCGGTCACGAGCGTGCCGTCGGTGACGACGTGGGACTGCCAGTCGCCGGCCTTCGAGTACGAGCCGCCGGCCTCGACGAGGGAGTCCTCGACGAGGAACGGCACGACATCCGTGAGGCCGGCTGCAGCCTCCTCAGAGTTCGCGAAGCCCGTCACCGACCGGCCCGCGACCAGCGGAGCGCCATCGGCGCCACGCGCATGGCGGAGGACTGCGGGAGCGTGGCAGACGGCGCCGAGCGGCCTGCCGGCGGCCATGGTGGCCTCGACCAGCGCGATCGAGTCGGCATCCTCGGCGAGGTCCCAGAGCGGGCCGTGACCGCCCGGGTAGAACACGGCGTCGTAGTCGTCGGAGGCGACGCTCGCGAGCATCGCCGTGCTGGCCAGCGCCGCCTGCGCGGCGGCGTCCGATCGGAACCGGCGGGTCGCGTCGGTCTGCGCCGACGGCTCGTCACTGCTCGGGTCGAGAGGCGGCTGCCCGCCCTTCGGCGAGGCGAGCGTCACGTCGGCGCCGGCGTCGGTGAACACGTAGTACGGCGCCGCGAACTCCTCGAGCCAGAAGCCCGTCCGCCGGCCGGTGTCGCCGAGCCGGTCGTGCGAGGTCAGCACCATCAGAATATTCATGTCGTCGGTCTCCGTCGGGTGGTCGCGGCGCCCGTGCGCCGGATCCAGGGTTTGTCGAACGATTCCAGCGCGATCCCACCCGGGGCGGCCGTCGCGGCGCAGCCCCGGGACTCTCGTCGTGCCCGGCGCGCAGCGCCGTTCCCTCTCCTTCCCCGTTTGCACCGTCCCAACACCCGCGGGTGCCCCATGAGGCCACGACGGAGCAGCGGCTACGTGCTCGCCGACGAGAGCGTCCGGATCGCATCGCTGACGATCTCCGGGTACTCGAGATTCACCGCGTGCGCCGCGTACGGGAGCACCATCAGTCGGCTGTGCGCGATCCGCGCATGGGTCTCGAGAGCCATGCTGAGCGGGACGGCGGTGTCCTCGTCGCCATGGATGATCAGCGTGGGTGCCTTGATCATCCCGAGGTGGGCGGAGAGGTCGTCCTGTTGTGCCCAGGTTCGGTACTCGTGATACGTCGCGGTGCCGGAACGTTCCGCGATGCGGTCGGTCCAGAGATCGACGAGCTCGGGTCGCCGGCGACGGGTACGGAGGGAGAAGTGAAGTTCCGCGTCGGCGCGTGCCTGCGCAGGCGGCAGTCGCGGGAGGCCGCGGACGGCCTCGTAGGCCGGCGACCACTGCGCGATGTCTTCCCGGCCGTAGGGCACGCCGGCAGAACCGATCAGGACGAGGCCCGCGATCCGGTCGGGGTGGCGGTGCGCAGCGCGCACGGCCGTGAAGCCGCCCATCGACATGCCGACGAGGACGCACCGGTCGACGCCGCGGTCGTCGAGCAGGCGGATGAGGTCGTCGACGAGGTCGTACAGGTCGTAGGGCTGCTCACCGCGCGGGCTGCGGGCGCGCAGGTCGTAGGCGATCGTCCGGAACGACCTGCTGAGCGTGGCGACCTGGGGCTCGAACAGGCGATGGTCGAGCTCCATTCCGTGGGCCATTACGATCGCCGGGCCACTGCCGGTGTCGATGATGCCGCTCACCAGTCGACGAACTCCGGTCGGGACTCCCACCATGAACGGCGCGTCAGCTCCGCGATCTCGTCGGGACCGAGCTCGAGCGTCGCGGCGGCGGCACAGGCGGCGAGCTCCTCGATGGTTTCGGCGCCGACGACGGTGCCGCTGATACCAGGCTGACTGAGTGTCCACGCCAATGCGACGGCCGCGACGGGCGCTGCATGACGTTCTGCGATCGTGCGGAGCTCGCCGAGCAGCGCGCGACCTTCCCGGGTGCCGTATTGCGCCAGAAAGGCACCTCGGCCATCAAGGTCGGCCGCCGTGCGGTGCTTGTCGGCGAGGTACCCGCTGGCGAGACTCGAGTACGTGACGATGCCGAGCGTCTCTGCCAGCGCGATGGACTGCAGGCGCTCCTCATACTCGCCGCGGTTGAGGAGGTTGTAACGCGGCTGCTCGACGGCGATCCGCGGGTACCTGTGCGGGTCGCCATCGGCGAGCGCGAGCAGCGGGGAGAGCAGGTCGCCAAACTCGACGAAGCCGCAGAAGTTGGACGTGCCGGCGTGGCGCACCTTGCCGGCGGCGATCAGCTCACCGAACGTTGCCAGCCATTCCTCGGCGTGGGCGGCGGGGTCGGGCCAGTGGGCGTAGAGGACGTCGACGTGGTCGGTGCGCAGCCGCCGCAGGCTGTCGTCGACGGCACGGGTGATGTGCCGCCGGTTGAGGCCCTCGCCGTCGTCACCGTCCCACATGCGTGCGCGGACCTTGGTCGTCAGCACCATCCGGTCGCGGTTGCCGCGTGTCTCGAGCCACCGGCCGACGATGTCCTCGCTGACGCCGACGTGGGCGCGGTTCGGCTGGAACGACTCGATCGACTGGTCGCCGCCGTACATGTTGGCGGTGTCCACGAGGTTGCCCCCGGCGGCGGCGTAGGCGTCGAGAATCCGCATCGCTGCGACGTCGGAGACCGTCCAGCCGAACTGCATCGTGCCGAGCACCACGGGTGCGATCTCGAGCCCGGTCCGGCCCAGCGGCCGGCGGGGAGAGAGGTCGATCACCCGGGGCGCTGCCGCCGACATTCTCAGGCGGGGTCGCGGCGCAGTTCGTGGCACGAGCAGTGCACGCCGCCGCCGCACAGCGCCATCTGGTCGTACTCCACCTCGAGCACCTCGAGGCCCTCGGCGCGGAGCCGCGCGTTGACGGTGGTGTTGGCCGCCATCGACAGGATCCGGCCGCCGCCGAGCGACACCAGGTTGCCGCCCAGTTGCACGCACTCCCGGTAGGTGACGCCGATCCGGCGGATGCCGTTCGCGTCGAACCAGTCCAGCGCGTACGCCTCGAGCGCGTCCTCGCACACCAGCGCGAGCTTGTCGGCGAGCATCACGACGACCGCGTCGAGGTGGACGAACTGCGGCGCCAGCGGCACCGTCATCGCCTCCCAGCCCTCGGCGGCGAGCCAGCCCTGCACCTGCTCGGCGCCCTCCTTCGTGGAGCGGTCGCCGGCGTACCCGAGCAGCGCCTTGCCGGGCTCGATGATGCCGAAGTCGCCGCCCTCGAAGTAGCCGGCCGTGACCCAGTTCCAGATCGGCACGCCGAGCCGCTCGTAGGTGCGCGCGATGACGGCGTAGTCGCGCCGCCGCGCCTCCGTCTGGATGGCGGCGACGACCGGGCCCCACGGCGTCATGAAGGTCGAGTCGCGGGTGTAGACGGTGTGTGTCAGGCCCGGGTCGGCGTCGACCAGGTGCACGCGCACGCCGGCGCCCGCGTAGACGTCGACCATCGACTGCCACTGCGCCAGCGCGCGCTCCTTCGTCCACGTGGTGCCGAGCTTCTCGCGGTTGCGCAGGGCCATCCGCGCGATCGAGTTGATTGGCAGCCACTCCAGGTTGTCCGGCCGCCCGAGCAGCACGTCGGTGAGGATCCCGGTCTGGTTGTCGAGACCCCATCCCTTCGGGAAGCCGGGATCGGTGGTCGTGGCGGCGGGCGCAGTGATTGCCATGTCGTGGGTCTCCGTTCTTGGGTGCTAGAAGCCGGCGATGACCTGGCCGCCGTTGGGCGCGACGGTCTGGCCGGTGAGGTAGGAGGCGGCTGGGGAGGCGAGGAAGCAGACGACCTCGGAGATCTCCTCCGGGCGCGCCCAACGCCCGAGCGGGATCGACTCGCAATCCTTGGCGATCTCCTCGGGGCCGTAGTCGGCGGACATCCGCGTCGGGACGCTGCCCGGCGCCACCGCGTTGACGCAGACGCCGGCGGGTCCGTACTCCACGGCGAGGTTGCGGGCGAACGCCAGCAGCGCGCCCTTGGCCGCGCAGTAGGCATACCCGAAACCACCGCCGCGTTGCGCCCACATCGACGAGATGATGACGATCCGCGGTGCATCGGAGCGCAACAGCCACGGCATCGCGGCGCGGCTGACGTTGAGGGCTCCACCCACGTGGACGCCGAGCGTCCGTGCCCAGTCGGCGTCGTCGGTCTCCAGCAGTCCGGCGGTCGTGTGGATCGTGCCCGCGTTGGAGACGATCGCGTTGAGCCGTCCGGTCGCGGTCGTGAGTTGTGCGATCGCGTCCTCGACGGCCGCGCGGTCGGACACATCGGCGATGAGCAACTCGGCGCGGCCGCCCTCTGCGCGCACGGCCTCGCAGGTCGCCCTGGCCGGGCCGCCCTCGACGTCCAGCACGCCGACCGTGGCGCCGCGCTGCGCGAGCATCACCGCATGGGCCTGACCCATGCCGTTTCCGGCGCCGGTCACGAGCACGGTGCGCCCGATCATGCGTCGTGCGCCGAGGGCGTCGCCGGCGGCGGGACTCGGACTCCGGCGGGGCGAGCGCGTCCGCGGCGACCTGCCGGGCCGAAGACCTCGTCGGGCTCCGGAAACAGCACGAGCGCCGCGAGGTAGATGCCCCCGCCGAGCAGGCCGGCGGTGGTGAAGCTCAGATCGACGCCGTTCGCGGCGTTCGCCCAGGGCCCGGTGTAGAGCGGAGGCGCCGCGCTGAAGAGCACGCCGATCACGGACGCCGGCACCCAGGCGCAGACGGCGCGGAGGTTGAAGCCGGCGCTGAACCAGTAGCGACCGCCGCGCTGGTGGCGCGTGAAGACCTGCAGGTCGTCGGTCAGGTAGAAGCCGCGCCGCCACCAGTAGCCGATCGCGCAGATCACCATCCACGGCGTCGTCACGACCACCAGGATGATGAGGAAGGCAGCGACGGTCGCCTGCGCGTTCCAGACGAAGTTCGCGATGTAGACGAAGCCGGCGGCGACGGCACCGATGGTCAGCGTGGCCTGCACCCGCGAGAGGCCGGGGATGAGCGAGCTCGTGTCGAGGCCGGTGCCGTAGAGACCGACGGCACCCTGCGCACAGCCCGCGACGAGCCCGATTGCCACGATGCCGATCACGTACCAGCCCGGCGAGAAGGTGACCAGGTCGGGGATGAAGACGCCGGTCTGACTCGCACCGAACGTGCTTGCGACGTACGCGCCCCAAAGCGCGGGCACGCCGATCCCGAGGAAGCCTCCGAGGCCCGTGGCCAGCAGCAACGGGCGCGGACCGAACCGCTCGGGCGAGATATACCGCGACCAGTCGCCGATGAACGGGCCGTAGGAGATGACGGTCGAGGCGCTGATCAGCGCCGCCAGCGTCCAGGTCGGCCAGAACGTGCCGAGCAGATAGGTGCCCGAGCCGCCGTAGCCGGCGTCGAAGTGACCGGCGAACGCGATCACGCCGACGATCAGCGCGATCCCCATGAGCGGAGCCATCACCTTCTGTTGCACCAGCAGCAGCAGGTGGATGCCACGCACGGCGATCGTCAGCACGACGATCGTGATGACGGCGTAGCCGATGCCGCGTGCGACGTCGCCATCGGGCGAGCCAATCAGGCGGTGCGCGCCGGAGATCAGCGCGTCGCCGCCGGTCCAGATCGTGATCGCGACGAATCCGAACGCCGAGAACAGGCCGAGCGCCGTACCGATCAGCCGTCCCGCGACGCCGAAGTGCGCTCCGCTCGAGACGGCGTTGTTCGTGCCGGTGCGCGGACCGAGGAGCCCCATGGGCGCGAGCAACAGGCCTCCGACGAGGGATCCGACGACGATCGACGAGACCGCGCTCCACCAGCCGAGCCCGAAGATGATCGGAAACCAGCCGACGACGATCACCGAGAAGCAGAGGTCGCTCGCGAACAGCACCCAGAAGATATGCCGCGGCGTGTACCGGCGCTCCTCGTCCGGGATCGTGTCGATCCCGAGACTCTCGACCGTCGATGCAGCACCCCGCTGCTCCGTTGTCGCCATCCGCCCGCCCTCCCTGCTTGGTGGTTTCGACAGGAACATCAATCCGCCCGCACCTATGAAACCAGCTCGCCTGCTCCCTCTCTAGTGATGGAACGCACAATTCTACGCCATGCTCGATACCAGCTGTTTGTATGATCGTCCAATGCACCTCTCGGACATCCTTGGGATCGCCGATCTTGGGCTGCGCGTGATCGTCGCCCCGGTGTCTTCGGACCCCGAGATCCGCTGGGCCCACACCTCCGATCTCCCCGACCCGGCGCCCTACCTGCGCGGCGGGGAGCTCCTGCTCACGAACGGACTCTGGCTGCACGACGCCGCCGACGCCGAGCGCTTCGTCGCCGGCGTGCGGCGCGGAGGTGCTGCAGCGATCGGCTACGCGGTCTATCGCGATCAATCCGTCCCGCAGCCGCTCGCGGACGCCTGCGCCCGGGAGAGCATCCCGCTGATCGAGGTACCGGATCAGCCCTTCATGAACATCACCGAGGCCGTGCTCGAGCGAATCCTCGCGGAACGCTCGCAGCAGCTGCGCCGCAGCGTCCACCTCGAGCACCGCGTCACAGCCGCCCTGACGACCGCTGGCATCCAGGGCGTCCTCGAAATCCTGGACGACGAGCACGCCACCGCCTTCGCCGTCATCGACGGCACCGGACACGTCGTCGCCCACACCGGGCTGGAGCCGACAAACCGCGACCTCCGCCAAATCCTGACGATGCTCGCCGGCTCGCAAGCTCCCGCCCCGTCGCTCTACCCGTCGGACACCTCGCCGGGCCCCGCCGAGCCGGTCTTCTGGTCGATCGGCCCGCACCCGTCTGCCGGCGCCCTCCTCTGCCGGCGGTCACGCGATGACCTCAGCGCCGTGCTCCGCCGCGACGTCGCAACCGTTCTCGACCAGCTCCGCCTGGCCCTCCGCCACCACGACGAACTTCAGGCGATCCGCGACCAGGCAATCGCCGACGCGCTGGTCTGCGCCATCGACCGACGCGTCGACCGGACGCGGCGGCGCGACGCAGTGGCACCCCACTACGCGGGCACGATGCCGGCGAGCATCCTCGCGGTCTCTGCCCCCGCCGCCCGTGGCGCCACCCTCGCCAGCGCGCTCGTCGCGCTCATGCACACCCGCGGTGAAGACGCCATCGTCGCGACCCGCGACGGCGCGGGGACGCTGCTGAAGCCCAGCATGCCGGGCCCGCAGCTCACCGACACCGACCTCGAGCTGCTCGCGACGATGGTCGGCAGCGACGTCGCGGTCGGCGCCTCCCGGCCAACGGACGACCTGGGGACGCTCCCGACGGCGTTGCTGGAGGCCGAACACGCTGCAGCGTACGCCCGCGCGACCCAGCGGCTCCCAGCCATCGCCGATAGCGCCACCGTCGGCTCGCACCTCCTCCTGCTGGCGCTCAACGACGACGACACGCGGCTGGCGCTCGAGTCCGCCGTGCTCGAACCGCTCCGACTCTACGACGCCGACCATGCGACCTCGCTCGTCGAGACCGTCCGCGTGTTCCTGGACGAGGTCGGAAGCTGGCAGCGGGCCGCCGCACGTCTCCACGTCCACGTGAACACCCTGCGCTACCGCCTCGCCCGCGTCGAGCAGCTGACCGGCCGACCGCTCGACTTGATGGCCAACCGCGTCGACCTCTACCTGGCCCTCCGAGCCGCCGATCTCCGCGTGACCCGCGAGGGCGCCGCCGACCGCTCCCGATGAGAACGATCAAGGCCCCCACCATCCGGGGGGACGGCTCACGCCGCTGATGCGGGCGCCTGGGCCGGGGCGGCTTCCTCAGCCGTGCGGGCGCGTCCGCGAAGTGCGTAGACGACGAGTTTGATGCCGTCGAGGAGGAACATCCAGATCATCGCGTAGACCCAGGCCAGGGCTGCGTAGCGCCATGGAAGGGGGTGCATGAGGATGCCGAGCACCGCGATCAGCGTGGCGAGAATCTGGGTGCCGAGCACGGCCACGAGCACGATCGCCGCGGGGCGGACGGACCAGAGCGGACCGCGTGTGCGGGCGACGAACAGCGTCAGGTGCCCGGCGACCGAGAGCTTCAGGTAGATGAGGGTGCGGAGCGTGTCGTGATCGAGGTGCAGGTAGAGGTCGCCGATCAGGAGCATTCCGAACGACGACACGACGCCACCCAGCCCCAGCGAGGCGGCGAGGGTCATGACGTCACGCATCTGCCAGCGTTCCGGCTGGGACGAGGGCAGGACGTTGTCGTAGGCGATGGTGAGGATCGCAGCGTCGTTGAGCACCGCCAGCAGGACGATCATCGCCGCCGTCACCGGGAAGAAGCCGAACACGATGATCGCGAGGGTCGCGAAGACGACGACGCGGATCGTCTCGGAGATGCGGTAGATGGCGTAGTTGGTCATGCGGCGGAAGATCTCGCGGCTCAGCCGTAGCGCGGTCACGATCACCGAGATGCCGGGTTCGAGCAGGACGATGTCGGCCGCCGCCCGGGCCGCGTCGGTCGCGCCGGCAACTGCGATGCCGGCGTCGGCGCGGCGCAGCGCGGGCGCGTCGTTGACGCCGTCACCCGTCATTGCCACGATCCGGCCGGCCGCTTGCAGCGCCTTCACGACCCGGTACTTGTCCTCCGGGACGACCTGCGCGAACCCATCGGCCCCCTCGACCATCTGAGCGAGGTCGTGCTCGTCGGTGTCGTCGGTGAATGCGGATGCGTCGAGGATGTTCTGGCCGAGTCCGACCTCGCTGGCGACGTCGCGTGCCACCTCGGCCCGATCGCCGGTCACCATCTTCACCTCGACCCCCAGTCGCCGGGCGGCTGCGATGGTTGCCTTCGAGTCGTCCCGTGCCGGGTCGTGAAGGGCGAGCACGCCCAGCAGGCGCCAGCCGGAGCCGTCGTTCTGCCCGACCGCGAGCGCGCGGTAGCCGCGTCCGCCCAGCTCGGCCACCGTCTGCTCGAGCCGGTCACTCGCCGCTGCGGGATCGGCGAGCAAGGCGAGGATCGCCTGGGCCGCTCCCTTGGCCACCTCGAAGGCGCCGCCTTCGGCGCGTTGCACACGCGCCCGGGCGCGCTTCTGCTCGGGGTTGAACGGGTCGAACTCGAGGATCTGGTACCCCGAGCGAGCCGCACCGCCGGCAGCTTCGAGCACGGCGAGGTCGATCGGGTCGCGACCCTCCGCCTGGGACGCGAGGGCGGCGGCGACGAGCACATCCTGTGCGGTTGCCGAGGCGTCCAGGATGGTCGGTTCGGCGACCGTGAGCCGGTTCTCGGTCAGCGTGCCGGTCTTGTCCGCGCACAACACGTCGACACCCGCCAGTTCCTCGACCGCCGGCAGGTGGCTGACCACCGCGTGATGGCGAGCCAGCGCCCGTGACCCGACGGCCATCGTTACCGAGAGCACGGCTGGCAGCGCGACGGGAACCGACGCGATCGTCACCACCAACGCGAACTCGAGCGTCGATGAGACCGATATCCCCCGCGCCAGCGACACGATCACGATTACCGCCACCAGCGAGAGCGCAAGCACGATCAGGTACCGGCCGATGGCAAGCACCGCCTGCTGGAAATGGCTCGGCGGGGGCTCCGCGCCGGCCAGCGCTGCCGTGCGACCAAACGACGTGCGCGAACCGGTCTCGGTCACCGCTGCCGTCACCTCGCCACGAGCCAGCACCGACCCCGAATAGACAACGTCCCCCGGCGCCTTGTCCGCTGCGAGGGACTCGCCCGTAAGCGCCGACTGGTCGACCTGCGCCGAACCGCTGCTCACCTCCGCATCAGCCGGGACGATCTGTCCCAGATCCACGTGGATGACGTCGCCGGGAACCAACACCCGAGCCGGCAACGACTGCCACTCACCGTCCCGCCTCACGCGCGCCGACACCGCCAGCTCGCTCCTCAACGCAGCGATCGCGTTCCCGGCCTGATGCTCCTCCCAGAACCCGACGAACCCGTTCATCACCAGCAGCACGAGGATGATCGCGAAATCAGCCCAGCGCCCTACCACCGCCGTCAGCACGACCGCCGCCTCGATCATCCACGCGATCGGACCGGAGAAGTGCCCCAACAGTTCGAGGAGAACGCTGCGGTGCTCCTCGGCGATCTCGTTCGCACCCACCGCCGCGAGCAACCGTGCGGCCTCGACGGACGTCAAACCGTCACCACCGGCCGCCGTCTCAGACTCCGTCACCCGACGCTCGACCATCCCTCGTCACCCGCCTTCGAGACCGTGCGCTGCCCGCGGGAGTTCGCTGCCCACTCCGGGTGCGACCTCGCTCGCGCACCGCCAAGTACCCCCAGCATTCGCGTCAGGCTTCCAGGTCTCGGCGGTCGTGGCATCCGAGCATGCGCGTCGATCCGTTGCGGAGAACTACGTGATGCCGCCGCATCCCGCAATCCACGGAGGCGAGCGCCGGAGCCGAGGCTCGTCGCGGCTCGTGCCGGTTCTCGCGACCGCCTATCCTCGGGAGCTACCGGGTTGGAAACGCCGGACTGCAGAGAGGCCGTGCGCGTGGAGTCGGTGAGGATGAGACACAGCGCTGGTTCCGAAAGCGAGAGTGGCGCGCGCGGGCGGCGCGATGCGGTGTTCGACGCGGTGTCGTCGCTGCCGACGCGACACCCATTCAGCGAACGCCTGCCGGCGGCAGGCCTGTTGGCGAACATGCGTGTCCGGACGCGAGCAGGTGGCAGGGGCTGAGCACGTGACTGGGTCGCATGGGAACATCCGTCCGGCGGCAACGGTCGCTGACGCGCCGCGCGGCACGGTGGGGCTGGTCTCGTGCGTGGCGTTCGCCGTCGGGACGATGGTCGGCGCTGGTGTCTTCGTGCTGTCGGGCCTCGCGGTCCGGCGGGCGGGCCCGGCCGCGTTCGTCGCGTTCGGTCTGGCCGGCGTGATGGTCCTGCTGTCAGCGCTGTCCTTCGCGGTCGTCGCCAGCCTCGCGCCGGCGGGCGGGTCCGGCTACGCGTACGTCGGTCGCGCGCTGGGCCGCTACTGGGGCTTCGTCACATCCTGGTGCTTCTACCTGTTCGGGATCATCGCCGCCGCCTTCGTCCTCGAGGCGTTCGGCGTCTACCTCCACGACTTCTTCTGGGCTGGGCTTCCGGTGATCGTTCTCGCGCTGTTCGGCGTCTGCCTGCTCACGCTCCTGAACCTCGGGCCGGCAAGCGCGGTCGGGCGGGCGGAGATCTTCCTGGTGGCCGTCAAGGTCGCGATCCTGGTGCTGCTGATCGCGTTCGCGATCGTCCACGCGGACCGGGCCCGGTTCACGCCGTTCGCCCCACACGGCGCGTCGTCGGTGGTCGGGACCAGCGCGCTGCTGTTCATCGCCTACCTCGGCTTCAACGTCGTGACGAACATGGCGGGCGACGTCGAGCGACCGCACCGCACGATTCCGCTCGCGATCGTGATCTCGATGGGCATCGTCGCGGTCGTCTATCTCGGCGTCGTCCTCGCGCTGCTGGCCGGCGGGATCACCACGTACGACGAGGCCAGCGTCGGCACCGCAGCGCGCCACCTGATGGGCGGCTGGGGCGGCATCCTGATTCCGATCGCCGCGATCGTCTCGACCCTCTCGGCTGCGAACGCGAACGTCTTGGGCTCGTCCGAGATCATCGTACGGCTCGCTGGCCAGCGCGACGTGCCGGTGATCCTCGGCCGACTGTGGCACGGCCATCCCACCGTCAGCGTGCTGGCCGGTGCGGCCGGCGAGACGCTCCTGCTCGTCAGCGGGCAGGGGCAGAGCGTCGTCGCCCTCGCCAACGTCGCGGGGGTGGTCGCGATGGGCCTGGTGAACCTGGCCGCCCTGGTGGGCCAGCACTGCCGTGAGGCTGGCGGGCTGCGCCTGCCGTTCGGTCCGCTGCTCCCCGCGCTGGGGCTCGTCGCCGCGCTCGCGCAGCTCGCGTTCATCAGCTGGCTCGACGTGCTGCTCGGCCTCGGCCTGATCGTTGCCGGCTCCGCCGTCTACCTGCTCCGCCACCGAGGGTTCCATCACGAGCATCACGCCGCCATCCTCGAGCACCTCGATCGCAACGCCGGCCCGACCGGCCGGGCACTCGCGCGCCGCGCACGAAAAGGCGCCTGAATGCGCCGCCGGTTCGGCCTGAGCGGCGCGCACGACGTCGGCTTCACTGACGGCTAGACACCCCCGACCGGCGTGGCCGGCGCGTGATTGCGGGTATGCCGCAACTCCGTCACGGCCGTCCCCGATGCCTCGCCGGATCGGATGCGGGATCGTCCCGGCACGACGTGATCGACGTCTACGCCGGGAGGGGCGGGCAACCCGCCTGCCGCATCCCGAATCGCCGGAGGGCAGGCAGATGAGCGATCCCATGCAGGTGACCGGGCAGGCACCGCCGGTCGGCGCGCAGCTCGGGGTTGACGGGGTATCCGACCGTTCTCCGTCGAGCAGCTCCCACGCGCCGCGAGCCGACGGACGAACAGGCTCGTGAAGATCACCGGTAGGCGTGAGCGGGGGCCGTCGCATGCCCAGCGGAGATGACACCGAGGCCCGCCGGCAGCACGACGCGGCGGCCGACCGTTCGCCGATCGTCGAACGCGTCGCGCGGCTGATGCCGGACCTGAAGGCAGCCCTCATCGACCTCGCGCGGATTCCGTCGGTGTCGTATCCGGGCTTTCCGGTCGAGCCGGTGCAGGAGGCGCACGAGCGCGTCGTCGCGCTGCTCCGCGAGGCCGGCGTGGAACGCCTCGAGACGCTGCGGCTGCCGGAGACGGCGCCCGTGATCCTCGGCGAGATCCCGGGGCCGGAGGGAGCGCCGACGGTGCTGCTCTACGCGCACTACGACGTTCAGCCGGCTGGCGACGAGCGGCTCTGGCAGACGCCGCCGTTCGAGCCGACCGAGCGTGATGGCGCGATCTATGCGCGCGGCGTCGCGGACGACAAGTCGAACGTGATCGTCCACGTCGGCGCGCTGCGCGCCTACGGTGGCAAGCCGCCCGTTGGGATCCGGATCGTGATCGAGGGGCAGGAGGAGTTCGGCAGCCCATTCGACACGTACCCGCCGACCCGGCCCGAGCTGTTCCGCGCGGACGCGATGGTGATCGCGGACATGGGCAACGTCCGTCCCGGCGTGCCGACGCTGACCGTCGCGTTGCGAGGTGACGCCGAGGTGATCGTCGAGGTCCGGACGCTGGCGGGCGCCAAGCACAGCGGCGAGTTCGGCGGCCCGGCGCCGGACGCGTTGATCGTGCTCCTGCACGCGCTCGCGACGCTGCACGACGAGCACGGCGACGTCGCCGTCGCCGGACTGCGTCGGGAGCCGTGGAGCGGGGCGACGCAGACCGACGCCGAGTTCAGAGGTCAGGCCGAGATCGAGCCGGGGCTGCCGTTGTTCGGGACGGGCAGCCTCGGCGAGCACCTCTGGTCGGGGCCGGCGATCACGGTGATCGGCGTCGACGCGCCGTCCGTCCGAGAGGCGGTGAATGCGGTGATTCCGCATGCGCGGGCCAAGCTCAACCTGCGCGTGCATCCCGCGCAGGGCGCGAAGGAAGCCCAGGCGGCGCTGATTCGCCACCTCGAGGGTTTGCGCCCGTTCGGGATCGCGCTGACGGTCGCGGCGGGCGACGCCGGCGACGGGTTCGCGGCCGCGACGTCAGGGCCGGCGTTTGCGGCGGCGCGGGCAGCGCTCGCGACGGCGTGGGGCAGCGAGCCGGTGATGATGGCGAGCGGCGGCTCGATCCCGCTCGTGAGCGCGCTCCACGAGGCGGTGCCCGACGCGGAGATTCTCCTCTTCGGCGCGGAGGATGGCCTCTGCAACCTGCACGCACCGAACGAGCGAGTCCTCCTCGACGAGCTCGAGAGGGCGATCGTCGCCGAAGCCGAGTTCTTCCGAGAGTACGCAGCACGAAAGGAATCGCGACCATGAGTGTCCCGCCCACCGCGCCGCCGCCGGAGGAAGTCGACGCCGCTGCGGCCGAAGGCCAGCGCCGGTTCCAGTTCCCGAGCGCGTTCACGGTGCTCGCGATCGTCACCGTCGCCGTGTGGGCGCTCGCGTTCCTGATCCCGTCGGGCCAGTACAAGCTGGACGCAGACGGGTCGCCGATCCCGAAGACCTATCACCAGGTTCCCGCCCCGCAGGACTTCAAGGGCCGGCTCAACGACCTGTACCTGTCGCCCGTCAACGGGCTGTACGGCATCAAGGACGCCACCAGCGGCAAGGTCGGGCCGTACAACAGCGGCGACCTGTACGGCAGCGCCGGCGTGTTCCTGTTCGTGCTCGCGATCGGCGCCTTCGTGACGGTGATGTTCGCAACCGGTGCCCTGGAGCGAGGAATCGGGCGCCTCGCGCACCGGATGAGCAAGCGCGGGTGGCTGCTGATCGTGGCCATCATGAGCGTGTTCTCGGTGCTCGGAACGGTCGAGGGGTTCGCCGAGGAGTCACTCGGGTTCTACGGGCTCGTCGTCCCGCTGGTGCTCGCCCTCGGCTACGACAGGATGGTCGCCGTCGGGGTGATCATCCTCGGCGGCGGCGTCGGTGTGATGGGCTCGACCGTGAACCCGTTCTCGATCGGCGTCGCATCGTCCGTCGCGGGCGTGTCGATCGGCGACGGCATCGTCCTGCGTGTGGTGATGTGGCTCGTGCTGACCACGGTCACGATCGCGTACGTCCTGCGCTACGCCGGCAAGGTCCGGGCCAACCCGGAGAAATCGCTCGTCGGCTTCGCGCTCGACGAGCGCGAGCAGGCGATCGCGCTCGCCGCGGTCGAACCGCCACCGCTGACCGGCAGGCACAAGATCGTCCTCTGGCTCGTCGGACTGACCTTCACGTTCATGATCTTCTCGATCATCCCGTGGGCCAGCATCATCTCCGGCCCGGACGCGAGCCCGTACGGCTGGGAGCTCGACTGGTACTTCCCGGAGCTC